>NZ_JBFAPH010000371.1:0-5883 GCF_040675635.1 Streptomyces sp. NPDC049577 | reverse complement strand
CGGGATCGAGACGGACGCCCTGCCGGTTTCGCAGGTCAAGTACCGTGACGCCGTGAGAGACGACCTGCCCGCCGATGTGGCCGGGGCGCTCGCGCAGGACCAGCATGCCGAGCAGGGTCGCGAAGACGGGCGAGGTGGCCACGAGCATCGCGGCGGTACCGCCCTCGACATGGCGCTCCCCCGCGTAGAGCAGCAGCTGGTACGCGGTCATGCCGGTGAGGCCGAAGCCCGCCATGCGGATCAGGTCGCCGCGCCGGAGCCGGCTGATGCGGCGTCCGGCGAGGCAGGGCAGCAGCAGGACGATCGCGGTCACCAGCCGCAGGACGGCGATGGACGCGGGCGCGTAGCCGTCGAGGGCGATGCGGATGGCGGGGAACGCCGAACCCCACAGCACGGCTGTCGCGGCCATGAACTTCCAGGGGGCCGCCATGGGAACACCTCGACTCGTGAACGGCTGTGCGACTGTGCGCAACGGGACGCCGTCGAAGCTATCGAGATCTGTTCCATAAGTCGAATAATCGACTCCGCGATTACCTCAAAGGAATCCTTTGATGACTGGGGCAATCGCGGAGCCGGGGCGGCCGGGCTAGTCGACCTTCACGACCTCGACGCCCAGGTAGATCACCTTGGGCCGGGCCGGGTTGAAGGCGAACGCGGAGATCCCGTCGTACGCGTTGTGGGTCTTGGTGATCTTTCCGGTGGCGGCGTTCAGACGGAAGAGATCGGTGCCGTAGCCCTGGAAGTAGGTGCCGTACTCGAAGTAGAGGACGTTCGCGTCGACCGGGCTCGGGGCGAGGTGCGTGCTGTTGGTCAGCTTGGTCTCGGCCGAGTCGTCGACCACCTTCTTGAAGGTGCGGCCGCCGTCGGCCGACCGGTACAGGTGGCGCCCCTCGGCGCCCGAGCTGGGCGCCGCCTCGACGAGGTCGATGCCGAGGCCGTAGACGACGGAGGGGTCGGCGGGCGAGACGGCGGCGTCGAAGAGGTTCGCCGTACCGCCGGCGCCGGTCAGGCCGGTGGCGGCCTTCCAGGTGCGCCCGCCGTCGGTGGTCACCGCTCCCCCGGCCGTCATCGCGCCGGCGACGGCGTGGTCGATGTTCGCGGGGTCGAAGGCGACCGTGTACAGCGAACCGCCCTCGGGAACGGCGCGGGTACCGAGGGCCTTCCAGGTCGCACCGCCGTCCGTCGAGTCGTACAGCTGCCCGTCGCCGGCGGCGACGCGCACATGGCCCGGCCGGTTGCGGTCGGTGCCCAGGCCCACGATGGTCCCGGTGGGCGAGGTGAGCGGGGTGACGGTGGTGCCGTCGACGCGAGCCAGGTAGCGGTCGTTGACCTCCCAGGCGTACGCGCGTCCGCCGGGGGCCGCGGTCAGCCGGGCGCGGCTGCTGTCGAGCGTGGCGATCCGGGTCCAGGTGCAGCCGGCGTCGGTGGAGCGCTGGAGTTCGTTGTTGCGCGTGGCGAGCAGCGTGTTGGGCGTGTCCAGGGCGGCCAGGCCGTGGGTGTAGCTGACCGGCCTGAGGGTGCCGCTCGTGGGCGCGAGGGTGGCGCCGTCGTCGGTGGTGAAGGTGACGCCGCCGTCACCGGTGACGCGGGCGCAGGACGGCGCGGTCCAGGCACCGGGGGTCGCCGCGACGGCGGCGACCGGCTGAGCGAGGGCGACGGCAGCCGCGGCCGCGATGACGGCCGCACTGATCCGCTTCATGGTCTCTCCCTTGTGGGGCGAAGGCACAGAACCCTTCTGGCGATCAAGTTCTAGTCGCACGGGGCCACGCCGGAGAACATGCCCGGGCGCCAATCTTGCTGTCCGGAAAGGATCTTGACGCAAGATATGTGGCGACGGCCCACGGATGAGGAGGCGGTTGCGATGCCGGAGCCCGGGGTGCGGGACGTGGCGGAGGAGGCCGGCGGACGTGCCGCCCTCGCCGAGGAACGGAGGCTGCACAAGGTCCTCGGGTACTGGGGGCTCACCGCGACCGGCTTCTCGAACATCGTCGGGTCCGGCTGGCTGTTCGCCGCGATGTACGCGGCCCGGACGGCGGGGCCGGCGGCGCTGCTCTCCTGGGTCGGGGCGGGTGTGCTGTGCGCGCTGGTGGCGCTCGTCATGATCGAGCTGGGCGCGTCCCGGCCGGAGGGCGGCGGCACGGTGCGCTGGCCGCTGTACGCCAGCGGGCGGCTGGTCGGCACCGTGGTCGGCTGGTCGGTGCTGCTGTCCGTGGGCGGCACCGCCGCCGAGATCAGCGCGATCATGCAGTACGCCGCGCACTATCTGCCGGGCGTCTACAACGGTCACACGCTCACGCCGGCCGGACTGGGCGTCGCCGTGTCGCTGTGCGCGCTGCTGACGGCGCTGAACTGGTTCGCGGTGCGGCTGTTCGCGGGGCTGAACAACCTGGTGTCGATCTTCAAGATCGTCGTGCCGGTGGTCACCGTGCTGGCGCTGTTCGCCTCGGGCTGGCATTCCGGCCGGCTGACCGGGCACGGTGGCTTCGCCCCGTACGGATACGCCGCCTGCCTCTCGGCACTCGCGGGCGGGGGCATCGTCTACTCGGTCAACGGCTTCCAGGCGCCGCTGGACTTCTCGGGCGAGGCCCGCGATCCGCGCCGGACGATTCCCCGGTCGGTGCTCAGCGGCATCGCGCTGGCCCTGGTGATGTACCTGGCGCTGCAACTGGCCTTCCTCTTCACCGTGCCCGAGCGGCTGCTCGGGCACGGCTGGCGGGGCGTCGACTTCGACTCGCCCTTCGGCCAGCTGGCGCTGATCCTCAATCTGCACTGGCTGTCCAGCCTGCTGTACGCGGACGCGGTCCTCTCTCCCGGTGGATCGGCGTACGTGGGGGTGGCGATCGATGCGCGGCACACCTACGCGCTGGCCAAGAACGGCACGATTCCCCGGTACTTCATGCGGGTGAACCCGCGCACCGGCATCCCGCAGCGGGCGCTGCTGCTGAATCTGGCCGTGTTCGTGTTCTTCCTGCTGCCGTTCGGGGGCTGGCAGGACATCGTCCGGGTCATGGGCGACATGTATCTGCTGATCTACGCCGCCTCGGCGGTGGCCGTCGCGGTGTTCCGCTCCGGCCCCGGCGGCGGTACGGCCGGATGGGTGCCCGGACTGCGCTGGATCGCGCCGGTCAGCTTCGTCGTGGCGAGCGAGTTCGTGTACTGGTCCGGCTGGCACGACCTGCGGCTCGCGCTGCCGATGGTCCTGGCCGGCGTGCCCGTCTACCTGGTCATGCGGCGCACGGGGCACGACGGCGGGGCGCTGGGCGCCGAACTGCGGACCGGTGCCTGGGTGGTGGTCTACTTGCTGGCGCTCACCGGGCTCTCCTGGCTGGGCACCTTCCGGGGCTCGGGCCGGCTGCCGGCCCCGTACGACTCGCTGACGGTCGCGGCGGTGTCGCTGGCCGTCTTCTTCTGGGCGGTCCGGTCGGGCGTGCGGCACCTGGTGTCAACGGGTGAGTCGGTCTCCTCGCCGGATTGAGCGCCGCGCGCGCGGGTTACCCATCAGCAGCGGCCCGTGCGGAGGCGGAGAGCGGGAGAGGGAGCGTGCGCATTGCTGTTCCGGTTGCTGTTCCGGAGGCGAAGGGAGCTGGTGGCACAGAAGGCGCGGGAGGCCGCCGAGACCGGTTTCACGGTCCTGGACCGCCGGCTGCCGCTGGCGGAATCGGCCAAGGCCCTGCTGCGCAAGGCGTTTCCCGACCACTGGTCCTTCCTCCTCGGCGAGTTCGCGCTCTACAGCTTCGTCGTCCTGGTGCTCACCGGCTCGTACCTCACCCTGTTCTTCGACCCGAGCATGACGCCGGACGTCTACGACGGCGCCTACACGCCGCTGCGCGGGCTGCGGATGTCCCAGGCCTACTCCTCGACACTGCGGCTGAGTTTCGACGTCCGGGGCGGGCTGCTGATCCGTCAGGTCCACCACTGGGCGGCGCTGGTCTTCGTCGCCTCGATCGCCGTGCACATGCTGCGCATCTTCTTCACGGGCGCGTTCCGGCGGCCCCGGGAGGCCAACTGGGCCATCGGGGTGACACTTTTCCTCCTCGCCCTCCTGGAGGGCTTCTGCGGCTATTCACTGCCGGACGATCTGCTGTCCGGAACGGGACTGCGGACGGCGAACACCATCGTGCTGTCGATTCCCGTGGTCGGCACCTGTCTGAGTTCCTTCATCTGGCGGGGAGAATTCCCCGGGCACCTTCTGCTCCCGCGTCTGTTCACGGTGCACGTACTCTTCGTTCCGGGCGCGCTGATCGCCTTGCTGACCCTGCATCTGCTGCTGGTCGTCTATCTCAAGCACACGCACTGGAGCGACCAGGGCCGTACCAATCGCAATGCCGTCGGGCATCCGATGTACCCGCAGTTCACCGTGCGGACCACGGGACTGTTCCTCATGATCTTCGGGGCGCTGACGCTGCTCGGCGGGCTCGCGCAGATCAATCCGATCTGGGCCTACGGGCCGTTCCGCGCGGATCAGGTCTCCACCGACGCCCAGCCCGACTGGTACGTGGGGTTCCTGGAGGGCGCCCTGCGCATCATGCCGCCGTGGGAGAACGCCGTCGCGGGACACACGCTGATGTGGAACGTGCTGCTCCCGGCGGTGGTGCTGCCCGCTGCCCTGTTCCTGGTGCTCTATCTGTACCCGCTGTTCGAGAAGTGGGTGACGGGCGACCGTGCGGAGCACCATCTGTGCGACCGGCCGCGGGACCGGCCCGTCCGCACCGGGCTCGGCGTGGCCGGCATCGTGTTCTACGCCGTCCTGCTGGCGGCGGGCGGCAACGATGTGGCCGCGTTCTCCTTCCGCCTGTCCGTCAACGCCCTGACCTGGATCTTCCGGGTGGCGGTGGTGGCCGGCCCGGTGCTGGCCTTCCTCGTCACCAAGCGCCTGTGCCTGGCGCTCCAGGCCCACGACCACACGCGGCTGACGGAGGGTGAGGAGACGGGCGAGGTGACACAGAGCGTCTACGGGGAGCTCGGCGAGGGCAGCACGTCGCTCTCCGCCCGCGAGCGCTACCGTCTCCTGGTCCGCGAGCTGCCCGCCCCGCTGCCCGCTCCCCCGGCTCCGGCACGGCGCCGGCAGCGGCTGCGCGCCACGCTGAGCTCCTGGTACTACCGCGACCGCGTGGAGGTGCCGGCGAGCGAGGAGGAGCGGCGGCAGATCGGGATCCGCATGGCCGCGCCCGCCGAGGAACCCGGCGCCGAGCCCGTTCCCGGGCCGGCGGCCGGTCCCGCCGCCCGCTCCGAGGAGTCCTGAGGGCGGGGGCGGGCACGCCGTGCCGCAGGCCTACTCGCCCCGGGCGACGTACTGGAAGGCCATGCCGAAGACGCCGGCGGCGAGGAGGCCGAAGCCGATGATGAACAGCCAGAGGCCGTACACGACGCCCAGGGCGGTCAGCGCGGCGCCGAACGCGGTCAGCACGGGGTAGGCGCTGCGGGGCGGGAAGAAGTCCACGGGGCCGGCGCGGTCGGCGACGTCGCCGTCGCGGCGGTCCTCCGGGCGCAGGCCCTTGCGGCGGTAGTTCATGGTGAAGAAGAAGGCCATGAGCGAGGACATGACGAAGGAGACCGTGAGGGCGGCGGTGCCGGCGGGTTCCCGGCCGGAGAACCACAGGTAGAAGACATCGGTGCCGAGGAAGAAGGCCGCCACGCCGGCGAACAGGTACGCCTCGGTCCTCATGAGCCTGCCTCCTCGTACGGGTCGGGGGTGGGCGGCTGGAGGGCGGGCTGCGGGGCGGCCTCGGGGTGGTGGACGTCGAAGGCCGGGGAATCGGAGCGCACCCGGGGCAGGGTGAGGAAGTTGTGGCGCGGCGGGGGCTGGACGATGCCGGACAGCCGGGGGCTGGAGCCGATCTTGGCAGCGCCGTGGCCGGCGTAGTGGCCGATGCGGTAGACGTC
>NZ_JBFAPH010000370.1:0-5931 GCF_040675635.1 Streptomyces sp. NPDC049577 | reverse complement strand
GGCGGCGCCGTGGGGGACCGGTTCGGCGCCCGCACGGTGATGCTCGTCGGGGATGCCGTGATGGTCGTCGCGGCCGTTGCACTGGCCGTGACCTCCGCGCAACTCGGCACGCCCTTGTGGCTCCTGCTCGCCGCCGCCTTCGTCGTCGGCGTCGTGGACGCCTTCTACCTCCCGGCATCCGGTTCCCTGCCGCGCCGCCTGGTGGGCACGGCGTCACTGCCCAGGGCGCTCGCGCTGTACCAGACCGGCAGTCAGCTCACGTCCCTGGCCGGAGGGCTGCTCGGCGGTGTGCTCGTGGCGGCCGCGGGCCTGGCGGGCGCGGCCCTGTTCGACGGTGTGACCTTCGCGCTCATGCTGGGCGTGCTCCTCGCCGTCCGACTCGCCGTCCCGGAAGCGGCGAGCGCGGGCCGTGACCGGGCCGGCGTGCTGCGGGACATCGCCGACGGACTGCGGCTCGCCTGGCGGGATCCTGCCCTGCGCGCGGCCCTGGCGCTCGTGTCGGGCGCGGCCGGCTTCCTGCTGCCGGTGGTCTCGCTGCTGGTGCCCCTGCTCGCGCGCGACCACGGTTGGCGGGCCGGCGCCACGGGCCTCGTGGTGGCGGCGCAGAGCGTGGGCATCATCGGCTTCGCCGGATACGTGGCCGGCCGGGGCGGCGCGCGCCGCCCCGGGTGGGCGGCGTCGGTCGGCCTCGTCACGGCGGGCGCGGGCGTCGCGGCGCTCGCCCTGGCCGCGACACCGCTCCCCGCCGCGGCCGGGGCCCTGGTCACCGGCCTCGGCACGGGGCTGTTCAGCACCCACGTCGCCCCGCTGGTACTGGCCACCACGCCGGAATCCCATCTCGCCCGTACGCAGGCGCTGCTGACGCTGGTGCAGAGCTGCGCGCTGCTCGTGATGAACAACCTCCTCGGCCGCCTCGCCGTGGACGGCGGCCCGGCGGTACCGCTGGCCGTCTGCGCGGCCGGAGCCGCGGCGACGGGACTGGCCGGGCTGTACTCACGGCACCTGCGTCAGGCGCGCGCCGCGACGGACGACTCCCCGGCGGCGGAGGAGTCCCCGGCGGCGGAGGAACGAGAGCCCGAGGGCCCCCGCGCCCTCACCCGAGCCGCTCGAACGCGGATGTGACCTCGTCGCGCGCCGCCCCCGCGGCCAGCAGCAGCCGCAGCAGCACACGCGCCTTGTACGGATCCAGCATCCCGGCGTCCACGAGCCCGCGCCGCCGCAGATCCGTCTCCGAGCCCACCGCGCCGTAGGTGTGCCGGAACACGGAACCGGCACCCGAACGCGACGTCAGCACGACCGGCATCCGCTCGGCCAGCGCACCGAGCACCGGCGCGAGCGCGGACGGCACGTGCCCCACGCCGAACCCGGCGACGACCAGCCCCTGGTGCGTCTCCGCCAGCCCGTCGAGCAGCAGACCGTCGTCGTCGAGCACGACGGGGACCAGCGCCACGCGCGTCGCGTCCAGGCGCTCCCGGTCGACCGGGCGGCTCTCGAAGAGCCGCACGCGAGGAGGCGGCGCCATGACCATCCGTACGCGCTCCTCGACGAGATGCCCGACCGGCCCGGCGTCCGGCGACCCGAATGCCGCTGTGCTGCTGCTGTGCGTCTTGCGCACCCACCGCGCCGCGTGCACCTGGTCGTTCAGCACGACCAGCGCCCCGAGCCCGCGCGCCGGGTCCGACAGGGCGACCCGTACGGCGGCGAGCAGATTCGCCGGCCCGTCCGCACCGGCGAGCGTCGGATTGCGCATCGCCCCCGTGAGCACGAACGGCTCGGCATGCGGCCACAGCAGATCGACGAGGAAGGCGGTCTCCTCCAGCGTGTCCGTGCCCTGCGTCACGACCACCCCGGCCGCCCCGTCCGCGACCGCGCGCGAGGCGGACTCGACCAGGTCGAGTATGTGGGCGAACGTCAGATTCGGGCTGGGCACGGCCTGCACGTCCCGTACGTCGAGCTTCACGCCGGTCTTGCCGAGCCCGGGTACGGCGGCGATCAGGTCGGCACCGGTCAGCCGGTTGACGACTCCGATGCGCCGCTGGTCCGAGGAGTGCCCGGCCATCCCGATGGTCCCGCCCAAGGTGAAGAGTGCGACGCTCACGTGCCGGCCTTTCGTTCGAGGGTGATGCCGGTGGTCACGGTACGCCCTCCGGGCGAGGACATTCCCGCTCAGGACCGGCACCCCGCCCCTCCGCCCGCCCGCCGCCCGCGTTTATGCTCGCGCGGTTCACGACCGGGCGCCGTGCCCGGTCTCGCCGGATGAGGAATGTGTGATGCGTCGCAAGGCATGGGTGGCAGTCGGAGCGGGAGCCGCAGTGGTGGCCGGCGGGGTGATCGCCGCTGTCGTGCTCAGCGGTGACGACGGCGGGAGCACGCCACCGAGGGCCCGTCAGTACACCGCGCACAGCGCCTGCCTGCTGACCGGCGAGCACGGGGTGACGGGCACGGAGGCGGCCCCGGTCTGGGCCGGGATGCAGGACGCGTCGGCGGCCACCCGCGCCAAGGTGATGTCGCTGCCGGTCTTCGGCCCGGACACCACCGCGAACGCGGTGCCGTACGTGAACACGCTCGTGCAGCGCCGCTGCGACATCGTCATCTCGGTGGGCAGGAGCGAGACCGCGGCGGCACAGGAGGTCGCGGCCCGGACGCCGAAGGCGCGGTTCGTGGTCGTCGGGGACGGCAAGGCCGCCGGCGCGAACGTGACGGTGATCCCGCAGTCCGCGGGGACGCGTTCGGCTGTGGCAGAGGCGGTGAAGGATGCGGTGAAAGAGTAATGGATCATTGTAGCCTGCCCCAATGGCTGGTCATTTCCGCAGGTCAGGCCCATGGTCTAGGCCAGTAAAGATTTCGTAAGATCATGTTCGGGGCTCTGGTGTGAAGGCGTCCTTCTGAGTGAAGGTCAGCTGTTTTGCAGTTGATCTTCACTGGAGTCGTTTTCATGCGCCCCCGTTCTCTTCGCCGGCCCGGCCGGTGGAGACCCCATCACCAACAACGCCTACGACGAGCCTTGGCGATGGCCGTCCTCACGGCCCTCGCCATGGTCCTGACCTGTGAGCAGGCCGTCGCCATGGGAGCCCGGCTGGAGCCGCTGCCCCAGCCCGGCCTCTCGTCACTGACCTCCTGGTTCACCGGCCGCAAGGCCCCGGACTGGGGACACGTCCCCCAGCAGAAGTCCGGCAGCGCCGCCGGCCGCGGCCACAACGCCTCGGCCGCCTCGACCCGCGCCGGGCACGGCGCCGGCACCAAGCCGAAGCCCGGCAAGGGCGAGCTGCCGGCCTACGAGCCCTACGCCCGCAAGGTCGCCAAGGGCCCGAGCGCGGGCGGTCTGGGCTTCAACGCCAGGACCAGCAAGCGCGTCGCCTCGAAGTCGACGGCTACCTCGGACTACTTCCAGAACGAGGACGGGTCGTACACGCGCGAGCTCGCGCAGACACCCGTCAATTACCGCGACTCCCGCGGTGACTGGCAGCGCATCGACACCACCGTGCGCAAGGGTTCCGACGGGCGCCTGCATCAGGGCGCCAACTCCATCGCGGTCGACTTCGCGCCCCGCGCCGCGGACTCCGCGCTGGCCCGCGTCGCCCCGGACGGCGAGCACGCGCTGGCCTACGGCCTCCAGGGCGCTGCCGCCGTCGAGCCGCAGGTCTCCGGCTCCACCGCGCAGTACCGCAACGTCCTGCCGGACACCGACCTCGAGCTCCACTCGGGCGCCATCGGCCTGAAGGAGTCGGTGATCCTGCACTCGGCCAAGGCCGGCAACGAGTGGACGTTCCCGCTGGACACCCAGGGCCTGCGGCCCGTCCTGGCGAAAGACGGCTCCGTCCAACTGCTGGACGCCTCGGGCAAGGCCTCGGTCGTCATTCCGCCCGCCTACGCCTACGACTCCCACGTCGACCGCACCTCGGGCGAGCGCGCCACCACGCACGCCGTCACCTACCGCCTGGTGGAGTCCGGCGGCAGGACAGCGTTGCGCGTGACGCTGGACGCGTCCTGGCTGCGGGCCAAGGAGCGGGTCTTCCCCGTGGTCGTGGACCCGTCGGTGCAGGGCGAGAACCCCATCACCACCTACGCGGAATCCGGTGAGCCGGGCGACCACTCCATGGAGCAGACCATCAAGGTCGGCTCCTGGGACTCCGGCCCGCACTCCGCGGTTTCCTACCTGCAGTTCCCCAACCTGGGCGTGGACAACTCCCAGGTCTCGGTCTCGGCCGCCCAGCTGAACCTGTTCGCCATCTGGTCCTCCACCTGCACCCCGCAGCGCTTCGACGTCGCGCCGGTCACCAAGGCGTGGACGCCCCAGCAGGTCACCAGCTGGCCCGGACCGTCCTACGGTTCCTCGATCGGCAACCTGACGCCGAACGTTCCCAACAGTTGCAGCAACACCAAGAGCGACCTGGCGAAGGGCGACCGGCTGACGGTGCCGCTCTCGACCACCGTCTTCAACAACTGGGCGTCGGCCACCGGAAACGCCAACGACTTCGGTCTCGCGGTCTACGCGTCCACCTCCGACAACCTGCACTGGAAGCAGTTCGGGTCCATGAACAACATGGACGCCTACCCGACGCTGCAGATCACCTACACCGGGGCCACGCTGCCCCAGGTGTACCAGACGTCACCGGCGAACAACGCGCCGGTGAACACGCTCACGCCGCAGCTGACGGCGGTCGGTTCCACGGACCCCAACCTAGGCAGCATGCCGAAGTTCAATTTCCAGGTCTATGACACCGACGGCAACAAGCTCGCCGATTCGGGCCTGACCAGCTCCAGCTACTTCAACATGCCGGCGGGCAAGTTGAAGTGGGGCAAGTCGTACTACTGGGAGGTGCAGTCGTACGACGGCACCAACTACTCGGCCGGCCCGAACTGGCAGCTGATGAACACCCAGGTGCCGCAGCCCGCCGTGACCTCGGGACTCTCCCAGAACACGGACGGCCACGGCTACAGCCCGGCCATCGGCAACTACACCACCTCAGCCGTCGACGCGAACGTCTCGACCCCCGGCCCGTCCCTGACGGTCACCCGCGACTACAACTCCCGTGACCCCCGGGTCACCGGCGCCTTCGGAGCGGGCTGGTCGAGCGTCTTCGACTCCAAGGCCGCCGAGCAGTACGACGCCTCCGGAGCCGTGACCAGTGTCCAGGTGACCTATCCCGACGGCTCCGCCGTCGGCTACGGCAAGAACCCGGACGGCTCGTACGCCCCGCCGCAGGGACGATTCGCCACCTTCGCGCCCGCCTCCGGCGGCGGCTACACGCTCACCGACAAGAGCGCCACGGTCTACGCCTTCACCCAGGCCCTGGGCTCGGGCGCGTACGGTCTGACGTCGATCACGGACGCCAACGGACGAACCACGAAGCTCGTCTGGTCGTCCGGCCGCGTCACGACGATGACCTCGGCGGTCTCCGGCCGGTCCCTGTATCTGACCTGGTCCACGCCGTCGGGCGCGTCCGCCGCGCACGTGGCGACCGTCGCGACCGACCCGGCCACTGCCGGCCAGCCGTCCACCGCATCCACGTGGACCTACTCCTACACCGGCGACCAGCTGACCCAGGTGTGCTCCCCGGTCGACACCACCGGCTGCGCCCGCTACGGCTACACCTCGGGGTCGCAGTACCACAACCAGGTGATCGACCAGGGCCCCACCTCGTACTGGCCGCTCGCGGAAAGCTCCGGCACCACGGCCGCAAGCGCCGTCCTGGCCCGTGCCGGCGGTGACAACGCCACCTACAGCAACGTCACCCTCGGGCAGCCCGGCCCGCTGGCCGGTAGCGGCATGACGGCCGCCGACTTCAACGGCAGTTCGTCGTACGTGAAGCTGCCGAACTTGGGGCTGTACGCGTCGTCGTCGCAGTCCATCTCGCTGTGGTTCAAGACGAGCAGCACAACCGCCGGTGTGCTCTTCTCCTACTCCGACGCACGAGGCGATGGCGAGGG
>NZ_JBFAPH010000369.1:0-5941 GCF_040675635.1 Streptomyces sp. NPDC049577 | reverse complement strand
GGCCATCGGCTCGGACGGGCCGCCCGGCCGCGCGGCGGCCTCGGCGCCCGGAACCGGGGCCGTTGCGTTTCCGGCCGCAGCGCCGGGAGCCCCGGCGACCGGCACGGCCGGCGGCACCGGGGAACTGCCGGGCCCGGCCGTGTGCTCGGCGAGCGGGGCGGCTCCGGAACCGGGTGTGCCGGCGGCCGGCCCGGGGGATGGCACGGCCGAGCCGCCCGGCTGGGCGGCGGCCGGGGCGTGCCGGCCGGCACGCGCTGCCAGGGAACCGGCCACGTCGGCGGTCAGCGCCGCGAGCTCGGCCGTGTCCTGGTGGGCGTCGCCGCCGGCGGTCGGTGTGCCGGCCGGCCCCGTGGTGATCGGCGCAGGCGAATCGCCGCGCTGCGCCGCCAGCACGGCGGTCGGGGAGTCGTCCGGCATGGCGGCCCCGGAGCCGGGAGCCTCCGCGGCGGGTATGCCGGTCGGCGCCGGCGAGCCCGCGGGCCGGTGGTCCACGCCCGGCGTCTCGCCGGCGGCGGACGGCAGACCGCCGGGGTGCTCCCCTTCCGCGGGACCCGCGGCAGCGTGCGGCAGAGGACCCGCCTGGGCGAACCCCGCCTGTCCCGGGAAGGCGGGCGCGGCCGGCCAGCCGGCCGGCGGCGGGCCGAAGGCCGCCGGGGCGGGGGCCGGGGCCGGCGCGAAGACGGCGGGGAAGTGGCGGATCAGCAGGTCCGTCACCGCCACCGGCTGCTCCACCGGCGCCAGCTGGCACGCGTGCGGGACGACCGCGAGGCGGGCGTCCGGGATGCCCGCGACCAGGGCGCGGGCGTCGGCCGGCGGCGCGACCCGGTCGCTGTCGCCGGTGATGACGAGCGTCGGCACGGCGATGCGGGCGAGCTCGGCACGTACGTCGAAGGCGGCGAGGGCCTCGCAGCCGGCGGTGTAGGAGGAGGGGTCGGTGGTGCGGACCATCTGGACGGCCCAGTCGACGATGGCCGGCTGCGCGGCGCAGAAGGCCGGGGTGAACCAGCGCTCGGGTGTGGTGCGGGCGTCGTGGTCGAGCCCGTGCGTGCGGACGGCGGCCGGGTCGAAGCGGGCCGAGGTGCCGATCACGGCGAGCGAGGCGAGCCGCTCCGGGTGGCGCCGGGCGAGGTCGAGGCCGATCGCACCGGACAGCGAGCAGCCGGCGTAGCCGAAGCGGTCGACGCCCAGCCGGTCGAGAGTGGCGAGCAGCCGGTCCGCGAGGTCGCCGACGCCGGCCGGCGGCTGGGCGGGGGCGCCGCCGTGACCGGGAAGGTCGAAGCGCAGGACACGCCAGTGGCGGATCAGCTCCGGCGTCTGGCGGTCCCACATGTGCCAGGTGGCCCCGAGCGCGGGGCCGAGGACGAGCACGGGCCCGCCCTCGGGGCCGTCGAACCGGTACTGAAGGGTCTGCTTCTCACTCACCGCGCCACGCTATCCGCACGGCGCTGACCAGCGAATTTCAGGGGGTGGTCGTCGAGACGACGAAGACCTTCGGATGGCTGGGATCGTCCAGGTTGGCGGTGATTTCCAGCGTGGGCTTGGGCTTGTCCTGCTCCTGGACCGCGCCCGCCCAGTGGTGACCGCTGCCGAACGACCAGCCGACCTCGGCGGCGTCGTCCTCGTCGATGGTGACGTCGCCGTTCGTCAGCTCGGCGGCGTCGAGCCCCCGGTCGGCCAGCCAGCGCTCGAACCGGGCGGGGGTCGTCGTGAACTCCAGGTAGAGGCTGCTGGACTTCCAGGAGTTGGTCTCGTAGTGCGCCACGTCCGTGGCGTAGGCCGGCACGGTGACCTCGTAGATGCGCCGCTGCAGGCGGGAGGGCCAGCCCTCCGCCAGCCCGGTGGCGGCGGCCTCCTCGTCCTCGCCGCCGTTGCCGCCGCGGCTCTGCATCGCGGAGATGTAGAGGTAGCCGGCCGGAATGGCGATCAGCAGGAAGACGATCAGCGGCTTGATCCAGCGGTGCCGGGCCGCCGGGCCGCCGGCGGACGTACCGGTGGCCTCGGGGCCGGTGGCCGTGGGCTCGGGGGCGTCGGTGGTGATCATGCGCGGCCCGCCCGTGCGTAGCGTTCGTAGCGCTCGACGCGGCGGCGGTTGGCGCGCCGGAAGCGGCGGGCGACGAGCCGGGCGAGGTCGGCGGCGCCGACCATGCCGGCCTCGGGGCCGAGCTGGGCCTTGACGATCCGGGCCTCGGGCCGGTAGCCGCGGCCCGTGAGGTGGCGGCGGAAGGCGTCCCGCGCCGGGGCGATCAGCAGGTCGTCGGCCGCGCTGACGCCGCCGCCGATGACGAAGCAGGACGGGTCGAGGGCGGCGGCGAGGTTGGCGATGCCCACGCCGAGCCACTGGCCGATGTCCTGGAGGAGCTCGACGCACATGGCGTCGCCGGAGCGGGCGAGCTCGGTGATGAGCGGGCCGGTGATCTCGGGGATGTTGCCGGCGACGCGGTCGATGATCCCGTAGGCGACCGGGGACTCCGCGGCGGCGAGCTCGCGGGCCTCGCGGACGAGGGCGTTGCCGGAGCTGTACTGCTCCCAGCAGCCGCGGTTGCCGCACGGGCAGCGGTGGCCGCCCGGCACGACCTGCATATGGCCGAACTCGCCGGCGACCCCGTACTTGCCGCGCTTGACCTGGCCGTCCTCCAGGATGGCCCCGCCGATGCCGGTACCGAGGGTGATCATGACGAGGTGGTCCTCGCCCCGGCCGGCGCCGAAGCGCCATTCGGCCCAGGCGGCGGTGTTGGCGTCGTTGTCGACCATGACCGGGACGGCGAGGCGGCCGGCGAGGCGGTCGCGCAGCGGCTCGTTGCGCCAGGACAGATGGGGGGCGAAGAGGACGCGGTTGCGGTCGGCGTCGACCCAGCCGGCCGCGCCGATGCCGACGGCGTGCACGTCGTGGCGGTCGGAGAGGTCCAGGACCAGCTCGACGATGGTGTCCTCGACGACCTTGGGGCTCTTGGACTTGTCCGGGGTCTCGGTGCGGACCTTCTCCAGGATGTTGCCGTCGGCGTCGACGACGCCGGCCATGACCTTGGTGCCGCCGATGTCGATGCCGACGGTGGGGACGCGGGGCGCGGTGAGGTGCGAGCGCCGCTCTCGCGTGCCGACCGTGCGGAGCACGGTGGATCGGGCAGTACCCCGGTTTACCCGGTCGCGGTACATGCTCATCGCGGCGTCGCCCCTGGAGTGGTCTCGTGAGGCCGGGGCCTCGTGGATGCGGTCCTGGCCGATTGTGCCTCACCGGCGCGGTGCGCCGCGAAACGGCGCTTTCTCCCGCCCGCCCACCCGTCACCCCGAGTGCCGTCACGTGACGGGTGGGCGGGTGGCAGGCCCTCAGTCCTTGGCGACCCCCGCCCGCGCCAGCTCGTGGCTGAGTTGCTCGAGCTCCGAGCCGCCCGCCATCTGGCGGGTCAGCTCCTCCAGCGCGATCTCCGACTTCGCGTGGCTGCCTGCCATCGCACCGCGCTTGAGCAGGACGAACCGGTCACCGACGAGATACGCGTGGTGCGGGTTGTGCGTGATGAGCACCACACCCAGGCCGGCGTCCCGCGCGGCGGCGACGTACTTCAGGACCACGCCCGACTGCTTGACGCCGAGCGCCGCCGTGGGCTCGTCCAGGACGAGGACCTTCGCCCCGAAGTGGACCGCGCGCGCGATCGCCACGCACTGCCGCTCGCCGCCGGAGAGAGTGCCGATGGGCTGGTCGACGTCGCGCAGGTCGATGCCCATGCGCAGCAGCTCCGCGCGGGTCGTCTCGCGCATCCGCTCGACGTCCAGGCGCTTGAAGGGCCCGGCCCCCTTCGTCGGCTCGGAGCCGAGGAAGAAGTTCCGCCAGACCGGCATCAGCGGGACGACCGCCAGGTCCTGGTAGACCGTGGCGATGCCGCGGTCCAGGGCCTCCCGGGGGGAGGCGAGGGCGGTTTCCTCGCCGTCGATCTCGAAGGTGCCGGCGTCGTGCCGGTGCAGACCCGCGATGATCTTGATGAGGGTGGACTTGCCGGCGCCGTTGTCGCCGAGGACGCAGGTGATCTCGCCCTCGTGGACCTCCAGGGAGACCCCTTCGAGCGCGCGGACGTTGCCGTAGAACTTGCTCACGTCCGTGAGCTTGACGAGAGCGGTCATTTGCTCGCCTCCGCGCGCTTGCGGACCCATGCGTTCAGCAGGGTCGCCAGGAGCAGCATCGCGCCCAGGAAATACTTGAACCAGTCCGGGTTCCACTGCGCGTACACGATGCCCTTGCTGGTCATGCCGAAGATGAACGCGCCGACCGCGGACCCGATCGCGGAGCCGTAGCCGCCGGTCATCAGACAGCCGCCGATGACGGCCGCGATGATGTAGAGGAACTCGTTGCCGACGCCCTCGCCGGACTGCACGACGTCGTACGACATCAGCAGGTGCTGGCCGGAGATCCAGGCGCAGAAGGCCACGGCCGTATAGAGGCCGATCTTGGTGCGGTTGACGGGGACGCCGACCGCGCGGGCCGCGTCCGCGCCGCCGCCGACGGCGAAGATCCAGTTGCCGGCGCGGGTGCGCAGCAGGACCCAGGTGGCGAGGGCTACGAGGCCGAGCCACCACAGGATGGTGACCTGGAGGTCGACGCCGGCGATCGTCAGGTGGGAGGCGAACAGCGCGCGGGCCGATTCGAAGCCCTCCATGTCGCCGATGGTCTTGGTGGAGACCGTGCCGCTGATCAGCTTGGTGAAGCCCAGGTTGAGGCCCGTCAGCATCAGGAACGTGCCGAGCGTGATGATGAAGCTCGGCAGCTTGGTGCGGGTGAGCAGGAAGCCGTTGAAGAAGCCGACGGCGAGGGTGGCGAGCAGGGAGACGCCGACGCCGACCCAGACGTTGGCCGTCATCTGGTAGCTGAACATCGACGAGATCAGCGCCGAGGTCGTGACCATGACGCCGGCGGAGAGGTCGAACTCGCCGCCGATCATCAGCAGGGCCACGGGGACGGCCATGATGCCGATCGTCGAGGACGCGTACAGGACGGTGGACAGGCTCGACGCCTTGAGGAAGGGCTCGGCGACGAAGGAGAAGAAGAGGAAGACGGCGGCGGCTCCGACGACCGCGCCCAGCTCGGGGCGGCCGAGCAGCCGGCGCAGCCGGCCGTGCCGCACCAGTCGCTCGTCGGCCTCCGGGACGGTGGTGGCGGCGCTCATCGGGTGCCCCGCCCGGCGTATTCGGCCAGGGTCCTGGCGTCGTCCTTGGTGACGATCTGCGGTCCGGTGAGGACCGGCTGCCCGCCGCCGAGCATGTCGCGGTTGTAGCGGTAGAGCCAGAGCAGATCCACGGCCTCGTAGCCCTGGAGATAGGGGTCCTGGTCGACGGCGAAGCCGAGAGTGCCCTTCTGGAGGTCCTTGGCGACCTGGGCGTTGAGGTCGAAGGTGTCGACCTCGGCCTTGCTTCCGGCCTGGTCGGCGGCCTTCACGGCCGTGGCGGCGAAGGGGGCGCCGAGGGTGACGACGGCGTCGATGTCCTTGTCGGACTGGAGCTTGGCCTCGATGGAGGACTGCACGCTGGGCATGTTGGTGCCCTCGACGTAGAGGTTCTCCACCTGGCCCTTGAAGGTCTTCTTCACACCCTCGCAGCGCTGCTCGTGGCCGACGTTGCCCTGCTCGTGGAGGACGCAGACGGCCTTCCTCCTGCCCCGCTGGTTCTGCTGCTCGCCGACGGCCTGGCCGGCGATGACCTCGTCCTGGCCGATGTGGGTGAGGGCGCCGAACTCCTTGGACTTGTCCGAGCCCGAGTTCACCGTGATCACGGGGATGCCGGCCTTGACGGCCTTGGCGACGACGTCCTTCATGGCGTCGGGCTTGGCGAGGGTGACGATCAGGCCGTCGACCTTCTGGTCGATCATGGCCTGGACGCTCTGCGCCTGCTTGTTGCCCTCGGCGTCGTGCGCGTAGACGAAGTTGATGTTGTCCTTGACGGCCGCCTGCTTGGCGCC
>NZ_JBFAPH010000368.1:0-6029 GCF_040675635.1 Streptomyces sp. NPDC049577 | reverse complement strand
TGACGGCTTCGTACTTGACTGGGGGTCAAGGGGTCGTGGGTTCAAATCCCGCCGTCCCGACTTGTGATTTACGCAGGTCAGAGGCCGTTCTCGCATGTCGTGTCGATGGAGCTGTCCATCAGGGCGAGCCCGAGCAGCTCCACCACGATGGTCGTCACCAGGGTGGTGGCGAACGTCAGCGCCGCGAACACGATCGCCTTGGCACCGAGCACCCGTCCCCGGCTGGGGCACGCGGTCAGCGTCGTACGGATCATGCCCGTCCCGTACTCGGACGACATCGTCAGCACCCCGAGGGTGAGGACGCACAGCAGTCCGAGCATGAGCCCGAAGCCCGCGAAGCCGAGCATCGACGCCTGGTCGGAGGGCGAGCCTTCCGCGTCGACCAGTGACGCGACGAGCAGCCCGATCCCCACGGTGAGCCCGGCCATGGTGCCGAGCGTCCACATCGTGGACCGCAGCGACCGGATCTTCGTCCACTCGGAGGCGATGGCGTCGCCGAGGTGCGCCTTGCGGACGGGGATGGGGGAGACGTACCCGCCTCCGAGGGGCGCCTGACCGGGCCAGGGGACCGGCTGCGGGGCCGCCTGCGGCGGGAGCGGCGGGAAGGGGGGCTGCGGGGCCGGGGCCGTGGACGGAGCCGCGGGCTGCTGCGGGGTGGTCATCGGGCGTCCTCGCTGTCGCGCTTGGTCGGGTCGGCAGGGGCGGCTCCGGCCGCGGGCGGGGCGGCGGGCGTGGCGTACGGGTTCGGGCGCTCGCCCTCGAGGACCGGGTACGACGTCTCCGCCCAGTTCGGCTGGACCGGCGCCGGCGGCGCGTACCCGTAGGGCGGGGGCGGCGGGAGGAACGCCGCGCGCTGGTCGGCCGTCGAGCGGTAGTCGACCGCCGCCTGTGTCATGCGCATGTATGCCTCCTCCAGCGACGCCTGGTGCGGGGAGAGCTCCCACAGGCGGACGTCCGCGCCGTGGGCGACGTCGCTGATGCGGGGCAGGGGCAGCCCCGTGACCCGCAGGGCGCCGTCCGGCTCGGGCAGCACCTGGGCACCCGCCTCCACGAGCGCGGTCGTGAGCTTCTCGCGCGCCTGCGGCTCGCCCTCGGGCGTACGGACCCGCGCGAAGTCCGCCGAGTTCGCGGAGATGAAGTCCTTGACGCTCATGTCCGCGAGCAGCTGCCCGCGCCCGATGACGATCAGGTGGTCGGCGGTGAGCGCCATCTCGCTCATCAGGTGGGAGGAGACGAAGACCGTACGGCCCTCCGCGGCCAGCCGCTTCATGAGGTTGCGCACCCAGAGGATGCCCTCGGGGTCCAGGCCGTTGACGGGCTCGTCGAAGAGCAGGACCTGCGGGTCGCCCAGGAGGGCGGCGGCTATGCCCAGGCGCTGGCCCATGCCGAGCGAGAAGCCCTTGGACCGCTTCTTCGCCACGTCCTGGAGGCCCACCACGCCGAGCACCTCGTCGACGCGCCGGGCCGGGATGCCGGAGAGCTGCGCCAGGGACAGCAGATGGTGCCGGGCGGCGCGCCCGCCGTGCACGGCCTTGGCGTCCAGGAGCGCGCCGACCTGGCGCGGCGCGTTGGGCAGCTTGTGGAAGGGCAGCCCGCCGATGGTCACCCGGCCGGCGGTGGGCACGTCCAGGCCGAGGATCATGCGCATGGTCGTCGACTTGCCGGAGCCGTTGGGCCCCAGGAAGCCGGTGACCGTTCCCGGCCTCACCTGGAACGTCAGGTTGTGTACGGCTGTCTTGGCGCCGTAGCGCTTCGTCAGACCGACTGCCTCGATCATTCTCCGCCCCTCGCGAGCTCGTCCGGGCAAAAGGCCCCGTAAGGGTAAGGAGGATAAACGAGACGTTGACGGTTCCCCTGGTGAGCGGCCAGATCTCCGTAGCCGGGCGCCGGCCCGCCGGCCTCGGCGGCGGGGCGCGGAAAGTTGCCCTCCGGGCCCACCCAGCCCTCCTCGGCGAAGATCCGGGTGCCCTCCGCCCGCACGGCGGGATCGGCGGCCGTCCGCTCCACCCAGTGCTCCGGATCCGGGCCGAGCAGGGCACGCAGCCGGGGCGAGGCCCGCAGCAGCCCGGCCAGCAGGACCGCCTGATCGCCGCCGCCGGGGCGGGGCCGGCGGGTGGCCGGATCGAGGAGTACGCCGTGCCGGCTGACGTAGAGGTACGCGCCGCCGAGCCGCTCCCCGGACGGCAGGGTCATGGGGTAGGCGCCGCCGGGCAGCAGCACGCGGTGGTAATGGATCTCGGTGGCGTCCACGGCGGCGAGCTGCGCCGCGTCGAGCCAGCTGATCACGAGGGTGCGCTCGGCGTCCGGATCGGCATAGGGCGCCGCGGCCACATAGCCGGCCCGCCCGATGTGCGCGGAGCAGCCGACCGCGATTCCGCGCGTCCGTGCGGGAACCATGGGGACGGTCGCGGCCAGACGCCGGAACTTGTGGGCGAGCTGGGCGGGGGAGGCGTTGGAGCCCACCGCGAGAACGGGGTGGCGCACGGCGGCGGGGTACGGGCCGAGGACGTCGTCCAGCGTGCGGTTCCGGACCAGCCACGCCCCGAGGTGCGTGCCGCCGGGGCGGAGCGGTAACAGCCGGCGGCCCGTGAGGAGCGACGGGCCGGGCACGGGCCGCCCCGGGTAGGTGAGGGGGTGCAGGGCGGGGACGATGTGCAGCCCCAGGGCCTCCAGGGTCCGTCGTGGCACGTGGAATGCCTCCCCACGGCCGGCGAGGACTACGCGTCCCTGCGTTTCAGGACGACGTACGCCCCCGCCAGGGCCGCCGCCACCCAGGCGAGCATGATCGTGAAGCCGCCCCACGGGCCGTAGGGCGCGTCGAGGTCGCGGGTCACGACCTGCATGATCTTCTGGCCCGCCTGGTCCGGCAGGTAGCGGCCGACCTTCCGGGTGGCCGGCACGTTGCCGAGGATGTTGGAGATCAGGAAGAAGAACGGCATGAGGATGCCCAGCGACAGCATCGGGCTGCGCAGCATCGTCGCGACGCCCATCGAGAACATCGTGATCAGGGTCATGTAGAGGCCGCCTCCGACGACCGCGCGCAGGACGCCCGGGTCGCCGAGGTGGGCCCGGAGGCCGGGGCCGAGCATCGACTGGCCGGTGAAGAAGGCCAGGAAACTCGTGATCATTCCGATCACGAAGGCGAGCAGCGTCGCCGTGGTGATCTTGCTGAAGAGAAAGACGCCCCGCCGCGGCACGGCGGCCAGCGAGGTGCGGATCATTCCCGTGCTGTATTCGTTGGCGACGACCAGCACCCCGAAAACGATCAATGCGAGTTGCCCGAGCCCCATTCCCGCGAAGCTGGTGAACGTCGGATCGAATTTGATCTTGTCCTCCGGTGGCATTCTGTCGAAGTCCTTCTTCGACAAAGCGCTGATCAGCATGCCGATTCCCACGGTGACCACGATCGCCACGCCCATGGTCCACACCGTGGAGCGCACGGATTTGATCTTCGTCCATTCCGATCGCAGGACCTGACCGATCATCGGCGCTTCCTCTGCCAGCCGGCCCCCCAGGCCGTCCCCGCATCCGTCCCCGTCCCCGTCCCCGTGCCCGCGGCCGGAGGCGGAGGCGCCGGGCCGTCGTTGTGCGCGTGGTACTCCACCGACCCGGCGGTCAGCCGCATGAACGCCTCCTCCAGCGAGGCGCGCTGCGGGCTGAGCTCGTGCAGCACGATCCGGTGCCGCGCCGCCAGCTCGCCCAGGTGCGCGGCGTCCTCGCCGTGCACCTCCAGGGCTCCCTCCTCGCCGGGCTCGAAGGGGATCCCGGCGCCCGAGAGCACGTCGCGCAGCCGCTCCGCGTCGGGGGAGCGCATGCGCACGTACGAGCGGGAGTTCTCGGCGATGAAGGCGGACATGGAGGTGTCCGCGAGCAGCCGGCCCTGGCCGATGACGACGAGGTGGTCGGCGGTGAGCGCCATCTCGCTCATCAGGTGGGAGGAGACGAAGACCGTACGGCCCTCCGCGGCCAGCCGCTTCATGACGTTGCGGATCCAGTGGATGCCCTCGGGGTCCAGGCCGTTGACGGGCTCGTCGAAGAGCAGGACCCGCGGGTCGCCCAGGAGGGCGGCCGCGATGCCCAGGCGCTGGCCCATGCCCAGCGAGAACCCCTTGGCGCGCTTGCGGGCCACGGAGGTGAGGCCGACGGTGTCGAGGACCTCGGCGACGCGCGAGCGGGGGATGCCATTGCTCTGCGCGAGGCACAGCAGGTGGTTGCGGGCGCTGCGGCCGCCGTGCACGGCCTTGGCCTCCAGCAGGGCGCCCACGACCTTCAGCGGGTCGCGCAGCTCGCGGTAGTGCCGGCCGTCGATGCGGACCGTGCCGGCGGTGGGATTGTCCAGGTCGAGCATCATGCGCATCGTCGTCGACTTGCCCGCGCCGTTGGGCCCCAGGAAGCCCGTGACGATGCCGGGGCGCACGGCGAAGGTGAGCCCGTCCACGGCGAGCTTGTCGCCGTAGCGCTTGGTCAGCCCGTCAAGCTCGATCACTCAGCCACGGTAAGGGTGGCCGCACGGTCCCGCCACCCTGGCGGGACCCGCGGACTCCCCCGGACGAGCGACCTGGCCCGGCGCCTCAGCGGCTCTGCTGGGCCGGCACGCCGCGCGAGATCGGCTCGTCGTCGCCGGGCACCCCGGCCGCCGCCACCGCCGCGCCCGTCAGCGTGGCCAGCATCTCGCGGACGTTCGTCAGCTGGGCGTTGATGCTGTCGCGGCGGTTGGTCAGCGCCGCCAGCTCGCGCTCGGACTCGCTGCGGATGCGGTCCGCCTTGGCGTTCGCGTCGGCCACGATGTCCTCGGCCTGGCGCTGCGCGGTCTCCACCGTCTGGCGGGCCCGGCGCTCCGCGTCCGTGCGCAGCTTCTCCGCCTCCAGGCGCAGCTGCTCGGCGCGGTGTTCGATCTCGGCGAGCCGCTTCTCCGCCTTGGCCTGGCGGGAGGCCAGGTCGCGCTCCGACTGCTCGCGGCGCTTGGCCAGATTCGTCTCGAAATCGGCGGCCGCCTGGGCCGCCTTGGCACGCGTCTCCTCGAAGAGGGCGTCCGCCTCCTCGCGCTTGGACTGGGCGTCCTTCTGCGCCTCGGCCCGCAGCGCCGCCGCGTCGCCCTTCGCCTTCTCGACGATGCGGGCGCCCTCGTCCTCCGCCTTCGCCTTGCGGTCGGAGGCGAACGCCTCGGCGTCGTTGCGGACTTGCTGCGCCGCCGACTCCGCCAGCTCACGGTGCTGCTCGGCCGCGCGGCGGGCCTCCTCCCGCAGATCCTTGGCCTCTTCCTCGGCCAGCCGGAGGATCTTCTCGACCCGCGCGCCGAGCCCCGCGTACGACGGCTCCGCGTCGTTGATCTGTGCCTGAGCGTTCTGCGTTTCGAGGTGGAGTTCCTCGATGCGCTTTTCCAGAGAGGTGATTCGGGCCAGTGCGCTGTCACGATCGGCGACGAGCTTGGTAATGCGGTCGTCCACCTGGCCGCGGTCGTATCCACGCCGCACGAGCTCGAAGCCGAAGGGGGAGGAAGTGTCGCTCATGGGGTTCCTGTCATAAGAGACCGGTGAGGTGTTGGAGGAATCCTAGGGGCGTGAGCGGCGTCTCATCGAGCAGATGCTGACAGATGGTTGGGAGATCTGGAAAACGTCCCCTCGTTCGAGTGCTACTTTCCGGACTGCTTGCCACTCGATCGAGTTGCGCCGACGGCCGCTGCCGCCTTCACCCCACCCTCCTTGGAGCCGCCTGCCCCGGGGGACTCAAATGATTCCAACGCCTCCAGGACGTCCTGGACACGGGAAATCTCCGCATTGATGTCCTCGCGTCGCCGGACGAGCACCTCCAACTCCCGCTTCGCCTCGTCCAGAAGACGCGTGGCCTCCTCCTGGGCCTCGGTGCGCAGGCGCTCGGCCTCGCGTACGGCGGCGGCCTTCTTCTGCTCCGCCTCCTTCAGCAGGCCCTCGGCCTTCTTGACCGCGGCGATCCGCACCTTGTTGGCCTCGCTGCCGGCATCGGAGACCAGCTGCTTCGCCTTCTCCTCCGCCTGCGCGAGCTGCTCGGTC
>NZ_JBFAPH010000367.1:0-6033 GCF_040675635.1 Streptomyces sp. NPDC049577 | reverse complement strand
TCGAGACCGGCGCGGGCGGCTCGGCCGCCTGCTCACCAGGGCCGAGCAGCGCATCTACGCACGGCTGCTGGGGGAGTGGCTGGAGCGCGGCGCTCAGGTGCGCGGGCGGGGGTGACGGGTCACGGCGCCGGGCGGGAAGAGGTCGGTGCCGATCACCTCGCCGGCGTTGATCATGTGGACCTTCAGGCCGGCCATGTCGGCCAACGGAGTGAGGTCGACCCTCCCCAGAAACGGTTCGCAGCTGATGCCGAGCCGCTGTAGGTGTCCTTGATGGGACGCAGGTTCTCGTACCTCAACGGTCTAGTCAGACTGAGGCGTTTGACCAGGGGCAGCGGAGGAAAATCGACGAGTGAGTTCACGTCTTGGGACACCAGCTGCAGTTCAGTGAGGTGAGGGAGGGAAGGAAGCTCCCCTAGAGCCGCATTGTCGACCGCCGGCACGAAAAGACTGAGGAACTCGAGCCCGGTCAGTTCGCGGACGCCGTTGAGTGTCGTCGAAGCCAGAGTCTCCTCCCAGAGGTACAGGCGTCGGAGCCGTTCGAAGGATGGGAAATCGGCCAAGGAGGACTGAGCCAGTGTCGTCCGAAGGTTGAGTTCCTCCAGCGTGTGCAGCGGGTTCAGGGTGTGGAGGTCCAGCTCGTTGTGCCACCACACGGTCAGTTGTTTCAGGGGAAGCGCCCGAAGCGGCGACAGTTCGCAAGACATCTGGCTCAGCGTCAAGGACTCCAGCTCTGGCAGCTCACGGAGACAGCACAGGATGTCCGAGTTCTCGTTGGCCGCGATGTGCAGATCCTGCACGCGCCGGGGATCCACGGCCGACATGATGGCCTTTGCCGTGAAGTCCCCGACGAAGCTGAGACGGGTCTTTTGGGGAAGCCGCCCGAGAGCCTTGAGTTCGCATGGGCTCGACACCGTGATACGGATCTCCGGGGAAAGATGGCGAAGGATTTCTCGGGAGTACTCTTCAGTGTCGAAGAGGTTCCAGGCGCCGGCCAGAACGATCTGGGCCTCGGGACAAGCGCGGAAGTGCCGGAGAAGCGTGAACGCGGCGTCGCCGCCCACCCGCACGGCAGTCTGTGCTACTGCTTGCGCTTCGTCGCTCGCAAGCCCCTGTGGCCCAGGCAAGAGATCCAGGATCACCGGGCCGGCTGCGGCAAGCTCCTTGGCTTCCTCGTAGCTGCGCGGCGGCAGCAGCGCGCTCCCACGGCTCTCGATCGCCCTCCGAATCTCCGGATCCAACTCCGTGGCCTGAGCGAGGCACGCCATCGCCAGCAGATGCAGCCGCGTCCGGTGCTTGGCCGTCCGGTCGCCCCGAGCCACCAGCCGCCGCAGCAGCGTGGCGCGCTCAGCAGGGCGCGCATGGGCGACCGCCATGCGCAGCACGTCCTCCCACTGGTCGTCGTGCGCGTTCTTCACCAGCAGGCCGAGATCCCGTGCCTCCACGGCCGCCTTGGCGCCGAGGTAGTCCTGGAACGTCCGGTGGACGAAGTCGATCGTGTCGGCCGTGGGGCGGCGCAGCAGCCCGCTCCGGGCGAGCAAGTGCGCGAGCACCTGCCCCGCGTCCCCCTGCCCGGCCACCGCCGGCATCGCGGGCAGCGCCTCCTCGATCAGTGCCAGTGCGGTCTCCTCCTCCAGCTCCGCCTGGCCGTTGCGGATGAGCCAGTAGGCGAGCCGCTGGATGAGCTGAACGGCCTGGTGCCGGTTCAGGACGATGCCTTCGGGGGAGTCGATGCCGCGCTCGTGATCCCGCCGAATGAGCAGCATCGACAGCGCCGCCTCGTACAATTCCATGCGGCTGTGCGGCAGATGACCGCGCCGGTCGCGGTGCAGAGCGCAGATGAGGGCGCACATCAGCGGCGTGGTCGCCAGCTGGGCGAGATCACGCTGACTGCGCACGGAGTCCTTGAGGTTCTCCTCCAACTCGGCCGAGGCGCCCGCCGCGCAGTGCCAGCGGGAGATGAAGACGAAGACGTCGCGTCTGTTCATCGGCCGTACGGTCAGCTCGGTGAACGCGGAGTCGGTGAGCCACTGGTCGGGAACGGCCGATGGCCGGGTAGTGATCAGGTAGTGGGCGTCGGGGTACGCCGCGAGCAGGTCCCGCAGCCAGTCGCGCGTCCGCTCGCGGCGCTGCTTGGGGACCTCGTCGAGGCCGTCGATGAGCAGCAGCCCACGGCCTGCGGCGAGTACGCGATCCGCCCACCCGGCCGGCTGCGAGGGGGCGATGACACTGCCCGTGGCGCCCAGAAAGGCTTCGGGAGCCGGCAAGGCCGTCTGCCGGTCGAGCGTACGCAGGGGCAGCACGAACGGGATGAGTTCCCCGAGGTGGGCGAGCTCTTCGGGCGGGTCCTGGCGCGCCGCGATGACGGCCAGCCACTGGAGGAGTGTCGTCTTGCCGCTGCCCGCCAGGCCCCGGATCAGCGTGCGCCTGCGGCCCGCCAGGGCGCGCTCGGCGCGCTCGACGGTGATGTTGTGCGGCTCGTCGAACTCCCGGTGCTCGGCGAGCTCCAGACTCAGATACGCCGCGTCCAGCGGCCAGCACGCCTTGCCCGGCCCTTCGAGGTCCAGCCCGACGACCGTGAGCCGGCTGTACCGGCCGATGAGGTAGTCGCGGTAGCGCTTCTCGAAGGCGGTGTCCGCGTCCGGAGCCTTCTTCGGGGCAGCGGATACCCGTAACGCCAGCAGTTCCTCCGGATCGGCCCGCAGCGCCTGCGCCAGCGCCACGACCGTCGCCTCCGACGGTACCTTCCGCCCGTTGAGCACCTGGCTCACCGTCGTATGCCCAAGCCCCGACCGGCGTTCCAGCGCCTCCACCGTGAGGCCGCGCCGGGCCCGCAACAGGCGAAGCCGCGCGGCCAGCGCCTCTAACTCGGCAGCCCCCATGCGTTCATCTTCGTACGCCCGAACCCCGTCGAACGCGATATCGGCGAAGTTCGCCCCATGAACTCGACGAACCCTCACACCACCGCCACCGCAGTGACCGTCCTCGCCCTCGCCGTGGTCCTCCTCCTCGCCGCCGCGCTCGGCGCCGTCGCCGGGTGGCTGGCCCGGATGGACGGGGCCGGCCGGCCCGCCGCCCTCAGCCGCGCCGGGGCCGCGTTCGGCGGGGCGCTCACCGTCATCTCTGCCGTCCTCACCCTGCTGCACAGCGTGCTGCGTTAAGCCGCAGCCGCACCCCGTACGACCGCCGCCGTCTCGTACCGGCGCAGCACCGCCTCCGCCACCTCCGGTGCCGCGCCCAGCACATCGCCCAGCACGTCCGCGCCCCGCGCCCCCGCCGCGATGCGGTCCGGGAGGCGGCCCGGGGCGAGGACGTAGGGGGCCACGGCCACCCGGCGGGCGCCCGCCGCGCGCAGGGCCGCGACGGCCTCCGCCGTGGAGGGGGTGCGGGCGGAGGCGAACGCGGGTCGCACGGCGCACCAGCCGGTACGCCGCCACTCCCGCGCGATTTCTGCGATCACCGCGTTCGCCTCCGGGTCGGTGGAGCCCGCCGAGGCCAGGACGATCCCGGTCGACGAGCGGTCGGCGGGGTCCAGCCCCGCCTCGTACAGCCGCCGTTCGAGGGCGGCGGTCAGCAGGGGGGAAGGGCCCAGGACATCGGCCACACGGACCGTCGGACCGGCGGACCGGGCGGCCGCCAGCGCCGCCGGGACGTCCGCCTTCGCGTGAAAGGCCCGCGTCAGCAGCAGCGGCACCGCGACGACCTCCCGCACCCCCTGCGCCGCGAGGCGCTCCAGGGAGCGGCCCACGGAGGGCGCGCAGTGGTCCAGGAAGGCGGCCTCCACCCGCAGCCCCGGCCGCCGCGCCGCCACGCGGCGGCGCAGGGCGTGGACGGTGGCCGCGTGGCGGAGGTCGCGGCTGCCGTGGGCGATCAGCAGCAGGGCCGTCACCGGGCGGCCGCCAGTCCCCGGCCGCGGAGCACGCGCCGCTCCAGCGGGCTGAAGACGATCAGGTCGATGGCGATGCCGACGAACAGGATCAGGGCGATGCCGAGCAGCACGCCCGGCATGTCGGAGTCCGTGCGGGCGTTCTCCAGGTACTGGCCGAGGCCCAGCCCCAGGTCGGGGGAGGAGGCGATCAGTTCGGCGGCCATGAGCGAGCGCCAGGAGAAGGCCCAGCCCTGCTTCAGCCCGGCGAGGTATCCGGGCAGGGCGGCCGGCAGCAGGACGTGCCGGGCGCCGCGCGCGCCGGTCGCGCCCATCGTGCGGCCGGCCCGCAGGTACAGCGGCGGCACCTGGTCGATGCCCGCCACCAGGCCGTTGGCGATCGACGGCACGGCGCCGAGCAGGATCACCGCGTACATGGCCGCGTCCGTGATGCCCAGCCAGATGACCGCGGCGGGCACCCACGCCACCGACGGCAGCGACTGCAGGCCCGACAGCACCGGCCCCAGCGCGGCCCGGACGAACGGCACGCGCGCGACCAGCAGGCCGAGCGGTGTGCCGATGGCGAGGGCGGCGACGAAGCCGAGCAGACCGCGGGAGACGCTCGTCCACACGATGTCCAGCAGGGTGCCGCGCAGCCACAGTTCGCGCAGGCTGTGCCAGACGGCCGCGGGGTCGGGCAGCTTGTAGTCGTCGGTGACGCCGGCGACGACGAGCAGTTTCCAGACGGCGAGGACCAGGACGACGGCGGTGACGGGAGGCAGCACCTTGCGCACCAGGACGTCGCGCAGGGGCGTGCGCCGGACCTGGACGGCGTCCAGCGCGTCCAGGCCGGCCTCCAGTCCCGCCAGGTCGGGTTCGGCGGTTCGCGTGGTCTCAGCCCCGGTCTTGACGGCCATGGCGGCGGATCTCCCCACGTAGTTCCTCGGTGATCTCGACCGACAGGTCGGCCACGGCCGCGTCCTCGATGCGGCGCGGCTGCGGGATGCCGACCGTCCACTCGCGGACGACGCGGCCCGGTCGCGAGGACAGCAGGACGACGCGCTGCCCGAGCCGCACCGCCTCGCGGACGTTGTGCGTGACGAACAGCACCGACAGCCGCGTCTCCGACCAGATGCGGGTCAGCTCGTGGTGCAGCACGTCGCGGGTGATGGCGTCGAGGGCCGCGAACGGCTCGTCCATCAGCAGCACCCTGCTGTCCTGGGCCAGTGCCCGGGCGAGCGCGACGCGCTGCCGCATGCCGCCCGACAGTTCGTGGACACGCTTGCCGTGCGCGCCGCCCAGCCGCACGAGGTCCAGCAGCCGCTCGGCCTCCGCCCGGCGCTCGCCGCGCGGCACGCCGCGCAGCCGCAGGGCGAGCTCGATGTTGCGGCCCGCGGTGAGCCAGGGGAAGAGCGCGTGGTCCTGGAACATCAGCGCCGGGCGGCCGCCGGGCACCTCGATGGTGCCGGCGGTCGGCCGGTCCAGGCCGGCGACCAGGTTGAGCAGCGTCGACTTGCCGCAGCCGGAAGCGCCCAGCAGGCAGAGGAACTCCCCGGGCCGGACGTTCAGCGTGATGTCCTCCAGTATCGAACGCCCGGAGTAGGTCTTGTGGACGCGGTCGATGCGGACGGCCGTCTCCGGTGCGTCGTCCGTGTGGCCGGCGAAGGCCGGGTCGGGCGTCTCGGTGGTCAGGGCCGGGGCCATCCGGTCACCTCCTGGTGTGCGGGCGGCCGGTGGGGCCGCCGGGGTCGCCGGGCTGCTACTGCGTGCCGAGCCGCGCGGCGTCGACCGCCGGCTTTCCCTCGGCCTTGAGCACCTTGTTGAGCAGGGTGAGGTCGTAGATGCCGGTCAGGTCGGGCTTCTCCAGCAGGCCGGCCCGCACGGCGTGATCGGCCTGGGCGCGCAGGGTCGCGGCCAGGGGGTCGTCGGTGACGGTGAGGGACCGCCAGGCCGGGTCGAGCACGTCGGCCGGCAGCCCCTTGCCGGTGAGCCTCTTCAGTGCCGTGTCGGCGGACGCCTTCGCCCGGTCGGGGTTGGCGGCGATCCAGGCGTTGGTGCGGACCGAGCCGCGCAGTACGGCCTCGACGACGTCGGGGTGGGCGGCCAGGAACTTCTGGGAGACGATCACGTTGGTGATGACGAACCTGCCGTCCGGCCAGAGCGAGTTCTCG
>NZ_JBFAPH010000366.1:0-6038 GCF_040675635.1 Streptomyces sp. NPDC049577 | reverse complement strand
CGACAGCTTCCAGCCGCCGGGACCGCCGCCCTGCGCCGTCTTCGCCGCCGTGCGCCGCTCGGGGTGGACGCCCAGCGCCCAGACCACGATCGGCGAGGTGGCCGGCGCGAGACCGTCCAGCAGTTCGGCGGCGGCCTTCTCGATCCAGGGCCGCAGCTCCTCGACGGGACGGCCGGCGGTGACGGTCACGGGCATCTGACTCTCCCTCTGGGATGCGGCGGTGGTCGGCGATCTGCGGCCATGATGACCCCGGCACTTGCCGTTCCTCACCGAGAAAGCTCAGAGAGTTGGAGGTCCGAGGGGGCGAGGGGGTGGCCGGATCACTGGCCGGAGGTCGTTCAAGTGCCCGGCACGCGGCCGCCGGCGCCCGTACGATCACCCCGGTGACCACCGACATATCGATGACGACGTTGATCCTGCTCTGCCTCACCTCGTGTGCTGCCGGGTGGATCGACGCGGTTGTGGGCGGCGGCGGCCTGGTGCAACTCCCCGCCCTGCTGATCGGCTTGCCCCACCTGTCCCCGGCCACCGCGCTGGGCACGAACAAGGCCGTCGCCATCTGCGGCACCACCACCGCCGCCGTGGCCTACACCCGCCGCGCCGCCCTCGATCTGCGGCTGGCCGCGCGCATCGGCATCGCCGCCCTCGCCGGCTCACTGACCGGCGCGCTCTTCGCCTCCGGCATCAACAGCGCCGTGATGCGCCCCCTCATCATGGCCGCGCTGCTGGCCGTCCTGGCCTTCGTCCTGCTGCGCCCGACGTTCGGCGTCACCGCGGCCCCCGCCGCCCCGGTCGGCCGCCGCCGGATGCTGGCCGCCCTGCTCGTCGCCGGGATCGGCATCGGCCTCTACGACGGGCTGCTGGGCCCCGGCACCGGCACCTTCCTCGTCCTCGCCCTGGTCGGCATCCTGCACATGGACCTGGTGTCCGCCTCCGGCACCGCCAAGATAGTCAACGTCTGCACGAACCTCGGCGCCCTGGTCACCTTCACCGTCCAGGGCGCCGTCCTGTGGCAGCTCGCGGCTCCCATGGCCGTCTTCAACATCGCGGGTGGCGCGCTGGGCGCGCGCATGGCGCTCAAGCGGGGCAGCGGTTTCGTCCGCGTGGTGCTGATGGTGGTTGTGGTGTCACTGGTGTGCAAGCTGGCCTACGACCAGTGGGGCGCCTGAGGCTCCCGCATACACCAGATACTCCGGATACCGGAGAAAACCAGCCGAAACCCCTGCGCACGGTTCCGGTCGATCGCTCGTACGGCTCTCGCACCGTGTGCCGCATGTCATCGGACTGTGGGGAAAACAGCCTGGCGTGCGCCGGATCGGGCTCGTTGCGGTTAGCCTGTCGATACCTTCCTGACGTGGTGGGGGTGCCTGTGCGTTTCTCCCGGTGGAGCCGGGCCCGCTGGTTCCGGGCCGTGCTCGCGGCGCTGTATGTCGTCGCGCTCGCGGCGGCCGTGCCGCGGGGGGCCGGCGGACACGGGAGGGACGGCAGCTGGTCCAGCGAGGAGGCCCGCCGCTTCTGGGGCCCGACGCGGATGTCCGCCGCCTCCGACGACAACGACGGCGACGCCCTGAGCGAGGCCCAGCGGATCACCGGCAGCGCACGGCACTTCGACGGCGTGCCGTCGGTCGGCGTGATCTTCTACGTCGGCGAGGACATGAAGAACCACCACTGCACGGCCAGCGTGGTGCACAGCCCCAAGGGCAACATGATCATCACCGCCGGGCACTGCTCCATGGGCGACGACGCCGCCTTCGTCCCCGACTACCAGCAGGGCCGGAGCAAGCAGCCCTACGGCGTGTGGGCCGTGGACCGCACCTTCATCGACCCCAGACGCCAGGACACCGGCGAGGGCTCCGACCTCGACTTCGCCTTCGCCACCGTCAAGCCCGACGTGCTGGGCCGGCAGATCGAGCGCGTCACCGGCGCCAACCGCCTGGTCCGCACGCCCGGCTACGTCAACCGCGTCACCGTCATCGGCTACCCGGACGTCGACGACGACCCCGCCGACGAGGCGATCCGCTGCTCGGCCATGACCACCCAGCTGGACCGGCGCCGGCAGATGCGCATGGTCTGCGACGGCTTCTACAGCGGCACCTCGGGCAGCCCCTGGCTCACGCACTTCGACGAGAAGACCAGGACGGGCGATCTGATCGGCGTTCTCGGCGGCTTCAACGGCGGCGGCCCGGACGGCGAGGAGGGCTCCAGGATCTCGTACGCGCCGATAAACGACGACGAGATCTTCAAGCTCTACCTCGACGCGATAAACGACCGCGACCCCAAGCGCGACTAGTACCCGGACCCCGCCGGGCCCTCAACGCGCCAGTGCCCGCTCCACGCCCGGCTCGTGGGGGCCGAGGAACGTCGGGCTCGGCTTGACCAGCGCGTCCAGCGCCGCCTTCCCGGCCGCGAAGACCTCGCGGGCCCCGCCCGCGTACCAGGTGACGTCGTGCGGATCCGAGCCCGCCCCGACGCCGTACGACTCGATGCCCGCCGCCCGGCACAGCGCCACCGCCCGGCGGATGTGGAAGCCCTGGCTGATCAGCACGGCCCTGCGCACCCCGAAGACCCGCCGCGCGCGGGCGCAGGAGTCCCAGGTGTCGAACCCGGCGAAATCGCGCACGATCCGCTCGGCCGGCACGCCGTGCGCCGTCAGATACGTACGCATCGCATCCGGCTCGTCGTAGCTCTCGCGGCTGTTGTCGCCCGTCACCAGCACCACGCGGACCTTGCCCGCCCGGTACAGCTCGACCGCCGCGTCCAGCCGGTGCGCGAGGTACGGGGAGGGCTCGCCGTCCCACAGCCCGGCCCCGAAGACCACCGCGACCGGCGCCGACGGCACGTTCCGTACGTCCCGCAGCCGGGGCGCGGCCTCCGCGTACACCCACGTCTCGGGCAGCAGCGCCAGCACGCAGGCGCCCATCACGCCCCACAACAGCCGCCGCCTGCCGCGCCGGTCCGCCGGTATGCGCAGTCGTGTCACCGCTCTTCGTATCCGGCCCATGCCGCTGCCGACCTCCCTGCTCCGCCTGGGATGAGGGTGATCGCGGTATGGCCGGTTCCCCCTGTTGTGGAGATCCACAACTCTGTTACGGTGACCGCCATGAAGCGCGCCAGCATGAACCTGACGACGACGCCGGAGAGTGTCCCGGCGCGCTGACTGCTGATCCGAAGTCGAAGCCCCGGGGCGAGTGCCCCGGGGCTTCGCCGTTCCCTCGCACTCGCCTCACCGTCCGCGAGGAGACCGCGATGAACGCGATGCACGACGTGAAGCACGACGCGATGCACGACGTGAAGCACGACCACCGCAAGCTCGGCCGTGAGCTGGACCTGTTCGACACCGATCCGCTGATGGGCGCGGGCCTGCCCTACTGGCTGCCCGAGGGCGCGGCCGTGCGGCACACCCTGGAGGAGTACGTCCGCGACCTGGAGCGCCGCGCGGGCTACCGGCACGTGTACTCGCCCGTGCTGGGCAAACGCGAGCTGTACGAGATCTCCGGGCACTGGGCGCACTACAGCGACGACATGTTCCCCCCGATGGACCTCGGCGGCGAACAGGTAGTCCTCCGGCCCAGCCTGTGCCCCCATCACGCCCTGATGTACCGCTCCCGCTCCCACAGCTACCGCGAACTGCCCCTGCGGATCGCCGAGCTGGGCGGCATGTACCGCTCGGAGCTCTCCGGCGTCCTGGGCGGCCTGACCCGGGTCCGGGCGATCCAGCTGAACGACGGTCATGTCTTCTGCACCCTCGACCAGGTCGCCGACGAGGCACGTGCCGCCCTGGAGCTGATCCGCGAGGCGTACGCGGCGCTGGGCATCCGCGCCGCCCGCTACCGCCTCTCACTGGCCGGCGCGGGCGGCAAGTACGTCGCCGACCCGGAGATGTGGCAGCGCGCCGCCGCCCTGCTGACCGAGGTCCTCGACGCCTCCGGCGTGGAGTACGAGGCCGTCGAGGGCGAGGCCGCCTTCTACGGCCCCAAGATCGACGTACAGATCGCGGACGGCGCCGGCCGCGAGGCCACCCTCTCCACCGTCCAGGTCGACTTCCACCAGCCGGCCCGGTTCGACCTGCACTACATCGGCCCCGACGGGGCGAAGCACCGGCCGGTCATGGTCCACCGCGCCCTGATCGGCAGCATGGAACGGGCCGTCGCCCATCTCATCGAGCGGCACGGCGGCGCCTTCCCCGCCTGGCTCGCCCCCGTCCAGCTGACCCTGCTGCCCCTGACCGACGCCGAGTACCCCCGGGCCGAGGCACTCGCCCGGCGCTGCCTCGACCAGGGCCTCCGCGCCGAGGTCCGCGGCCCGGAGCACGGCACCCTCGCCGCCCGCGTCCGCGCCGCGCGCCTCGTCCCGTACCAGGCCGTCATCGGCCCCCGCGAGGCCGCTGCGGGCGAGGTCGCCCTCCGCCTGCGCGACGGCCGCCGCCCGGCCACCCTGCCGGAGGCGGAGGCACTGGCCCGCATCGGCGCCGTCGTCGCGGCGCGCGGCACCGGGCTGTGGGGCGAGGACGAGGGGGAGCGCGGGGGCGCGGGCGCCCGGGCGTGACACGCGTGAGGGCCGCCGCACGGTGTGCGGCGGCCCTCACAGCGAAGAACTCGACAGGTCAGATCGTTTCTGCACCTGGTACCCGTGGTGGGGCGGGTGGGACTCGAACCCACGGCCGACGGATTATGAGTCCGCTGCTCTAACCGGCTGAGCTACCGCCCCGTTCACGGCGCGTCGCGCACATCTGTGCGCGCCGTCTGCCGCAGCATAGCCGCTCATACGATCTGTTGCCCCAGGGGGGCCGTATCGTGTGACCAGCCTGACCTTCAGGACTTCGATCACACCGGTGCCGGTTCCCCCGGGGAACGAAAAAAGGGCCCCGGGAGGGCCCTTCTCCGCCTTGCTCCCCCGACTGGACTCGAACCAGTAACCTGCCGGTTAACAGCCGGCTGCTCTGCCAATTGAGCTACAGGGGACCGCGCTCCCCCGACTGGACTCGAACCAGTAACCTGCCGGTTAACAGCCGGCTGCTCTGCCAATTGAGCTACAGGGGATTGTCGCGAGTGCCTCGAATGCACTGTCGTCCGGTCTCCCGGGCGGCGTGCGCTCGCTGCGACACATACATTAGCGCAAGCAGGGGGGTGCTCCGCCAATCGGTATCCCCGGAGTGACCTGCGGGTGCCCCGGGTAGGCGCGGAGCACGGCCCGGCATCCCTCGCGGGGCGCGAGGGGACGGTGGGTCACGAGGGAAGGATGGGGCGCCATGCGGTACCGGCTGACGTTCATCGCCGGAGCAGCTGTCGGGTACGTGCTGGGTGCGCGGGCCGGCCGCGAGCGGTACGAGGAGCTGCGCAAGGGCGCGCGGCGGATCGCGCAGAACCCGGCGGTGCGGAACACCGTGGAGTCGGCCGGGCAGAACGGCCGCGCGCTGGCCGGCCGGGCCGTGGACAAGGTCGGCGACCGGCTGCCCGGCCCGGTCTCCGAGCGGATCCGCTCGCTGCGCGAGAAGCGGCAGGGCGACGAGGACGATTGGGGCACCAGCAACACCTGACCGGATGCCGGGCGGACGGCCGGAGTTTGGCATCATCTCGGCATGGCAATAGTCGCCGGGCTGGACAGCTCCTCGGAGAGCACACGGATCGTCGTCTGCGACGCGGACACGGGGGCCGTGCTCAGGCAGGGCTATGCCCCGCACCCCCCGTCCGACGGCGACCCGCAGGCGTGGCTGATCTCACTGGGGCAGGCGGCCGCCGGCGGGCTGCTGGAGGGCGTCCAGGCCATCGGCGTCTCCGCGCAGCAGCACGGGCTGCTGACGCTGGACGCCGGCGGCGTGCTCATCCGGCCCGCCCTGCTCGGCAACGACAAGCGCGCACAGGCGGCCGCCGCCGAGCTGACCGACGCCCTGGGCGGCCGGGGCGGCTGGGCGGAGGCCGTCGGCGCGGTGCCGCAGGCGGCGCAGCCGCTGGTGAAGCTGCGCTGGCTGGCGCGGAACGAGCCGGAGTCGGCCGCCCGGGTCGCGGCGGTGCTCCAGCCGCACGACTGGCTGGTCTGGC
>NZ_JBFAPH010000365.1:0-6086 GCF_040675635.1 Streptomyces sp. NPDC049577 | reverse complement strand
GCGGCGTCGGCGGCCTTACCGGTGGCCTTAACACTGGCCTTTCCAAAGGTCTCGCCGGTGGTGCTGCCGGGGGTCTCGTTCCCGGCGCCAATATCAGCGCCCTCGACCTCATGAACGGCCCCCAGCTCAACGGCGATCTGTTCAGCAAGGTGCCGCGGGTCTAGCAGCGTTGCTCGGCCCGCGTCCTGGTCGTTGTCGATCTCGGCGGGCGGGACGTGTCCGAGGCCGTGTCCGCGCATGCCGTTGCTGTCACCGCGGAGACCGATGACCTCCGCGTGACGCAGAGCCTGGGGTCAGCGAAGATCTTGTCCCACTCGGCGAACGGCGAGTTCGTTGCCTCGGCGGTTGCCTTGCGTTCCCGGGTGCCCTTCTTGTTCAGTGTCCAGGCTTGTCCAGTGTCCAGGTTCAGGTAGCCGAATTCGTCCAGACAACAGCTCACAGGTTCGATTACGCCAACAGCGGCATGTCTCAGATCCACACCTTCCAAACGACATATCAGGTGATCGCGGCGGGCTCATCCGCCACACTGGCTCGATGCAGCACGAAGACGAACAGCCGTTGTCCGGCGGCAACGTCAGCGACGGTGTCGTTCGCGTCGGAGACACCGTCCGCCGTCCGACCGGCCCGTGGACTCCCGCAGTGCACGCCTTGCTCAGCCACCTGCACGAGGTGGGATTCCACGCGGCGCCCCGCCCGCTGGGCATCGACCACCAGGGGCGTGAGGTATTGACCTTCGTGCCGGGACATGTGGTCTGGCCCGACCGGTTCTCCCTGCTGGAACCCACCCGGCAACTGGCCCGTGTGGCACGACTGATCCGGGACTTCCACGATGCCGTGCAGGACTTCACGCCACCGCCCGACGCGCACTGGCAGGAGCTGATCCCCGCCGAGGGCAGCGACATCATCGCTCATCACGACCTGGCACCGTGGAATCTCGTGATCGGCGGCGGAGCCCAGTGGGCCTTCATCGACTGGGACACCGCCGGCCCCGGTTCCCGCCTGTGGGACGTCGCGTATGCCATGCACGGGTTCGTCCCGCTGTCCGCGCATCCTGACCGGCAACACCCCGACGCTGCGGACCGGCTTCGGGTCTTCGCCGACGCCTACGGCCTCGGCGAAGCCGAACGCCGCAGGCTGGTGCCTCTGCTGGGGCGCCGTACCCGGTCCATGCACGACTTCCTGCGCGACCGGGCGGCCCAGGGCGTCCGGCCCTGGTCGGCGTTGTGGGCCGCAGGCCACGGCGACATCTGGCGGAGCGACGCCGAATACATCGAGCAGCGCGAGGACCTATGGTTGCGCGCCCTGCTGGCCGCCGACTCCTGACGGTCTACCCGCTCCCGGCGCCTTCGAGCCGATCCTGGGCGTCCTCACGGACCGCTCAGCAGTCGAAGCGATGGGCCGTCGGCCAGCCGGGGCAGCTGCGGCAGATGAAGACGTAGACGCCCCCGACGTCTCCCATGGGCATGCCGTGGCTGTTGTCCGCATAGGGATCGTCGTCGCGTTCCTCCACCGGGAGCCAACGGCCGGCCGACTCGCTCGCCGAGACGGTCAGCAGGTGCTCCATCGGCGCGCCACAAGCGCAGTCCGGCCAGTCGGGAGGCTGCGTCCAGCCGGGGTATCCGCCGACCTTGCTCTGCTGGGTGGTGTACGCGTCGTAGTAGGAGATGCCGGTGGCCTCCACCAGCGCGTCGCTCCACTCGCCCACGTCCTCGGACAACTCCTCGGGCAGGTCCCAGTTCGGGTACTCCACTGCCTCGGTGGGATGCACCACGCAGGGCCGTGGGACGAAGTCCTCCTCGAACTCGCGCGGCATCGGCGGTTCCTCCAGCAGTGGCCGGGACCGCAGCTCGGCGGCGGACCGCCAGCGCAGCACGGGCACCGGCGACCACTGGTCGTCGTCGGAGTGGAGCAGCGGGCACCACAGCATCTGCAGCACGTCGGTGCCGGGAGGGAAGACCAGGGCCGGGACGTCGCGTGCGAAGAGCTGCAGCACGGGCACCATGGTCACGGGGCCCGGACCGGGGGCCGGGAAGTAGTGGTCGGTCGCCGCGCAGGCCGGCCACTTCTCGTCGGCCGGCCACAGGAGTGGTCCGCCCAGGGAGCTGTCCCCCCGCCCGGGGGTGCCGATGCGCGGGTACAGCAGCGTGGTGGCACGCGCATACGGCACGAGCGCGGGAAAGTGTTCCGTGATGTCCAGCGGTGCCGGCGGAACGGTGAAACTCATGATCGCCTCCAAACCGGCACATCGTAGACGCGAGGGCGCGTTCGCCCTCCACCCAGCCCACAGGGAATGCCGCGGGCCGCCGGAGTCCGGACCCGCTCGCTCCGAATCGCCCGTCAGGCCACGAACCAGACCCGCTCGATCCGCTCCGCTCCCACCTCGTACATCGCCACGGCCGTCCGCACCTGGTCGCCCATGAAACCCGTCACCCGCTCCTGGTCGACGACGATGCGGCCGTGGCGTACGCGCGAGACCAGCTCGGCGTGCAGATCGGGGCTGCCGGCGAAGAGCCGGCGGTAGCGCTCCCGGAAGGCGGGCCCGGAACAGTCGGCGAGCACCTCGCCGGACGGGAAGGCGTGGACGGACACGTCCTCGACGTAGTACTCCATGAACTTCTCGAGGTCGCGCGCGTTGTAGGCCGCGAGCTGGCCGTCGACGACCTCCTCGGGAGACACCCGGAACAGGGCAGACATGGTGGTGGCGGTTCCCTTCCGTCGGCGCCCGGACGGCGCGATCGAGACCAGCGCGATCGGGACCGGCGCGAGGGCGATCGCACGCATGGGCGAGAATCGTGCCATGAGACTAGACGATCTTGTTGTTCCGGACTCCGCGGCCTGCTCGGCGGCCCGGGAAGTGGCCGGCGCGTATTGCTCGCCCGCCCTTCTGAACCACTCCATCCGCTCCTACCTGTGGGCCGCGGCCCACGCGACGGCGCACGACATCGCCTTCGACCCGGAGCTGCTCTACGTGGCCTCGCTGCTCCACGACCTCGGGCTGGTGCCGGCGTTCGACAGCCACACCGTGCCCTTCGAGGAAGCCGGCGGTCATGTCGCGTGGGTCTTCGCGGCGGCCGCCGGATGGCCGGCGGAGCGGCGAGAGCGCGTCTCGCAAGTGATCGTCCGGCACATGTGGAGCAGTGTGGACGTCGCCCGGGACCCCGAAGGCCATCTGCTGGAGTACTCCACCTCGCTGGACATCTCGGGCCGAGGCGTGGACGCCCTCCCCGAGGGCCTGCGCGCCGAGGTCCTGGCGCGGTATCCGCGCCTGGGGCTCGCGGAGGAGTTCGTCACCTGCTTCCAGGACCAGGCCGACCGCAAGCCCGGCAGCGCGGCGGCGTCGGCGATCGGCGCGGGCATCGCCGGGCGCGTCGCCGCGAACCCGCTCGACAGCTGAAGGCGACCGGGCCGCGCCGGACAGCGGGCGAGACCGTCACCGGCATGAAGTCGGCGCCGTGAAGCATGCGAGAGGTATGTGGTGTCTGATTTACCGGGAACGGGGCGGCGACGCCGAGAAGGTCGACTGCGATCAGGCGGACGGTCACTGCCGCAGGGTCGTCAAACGCCTGCGGGAGCTCGGCGGGGAAACGTTCGGATGGGTCCATCTGGCCGACCCCGACGAGCGGGAGCTCACCGAGATCGCGTCCGAGCTGGGGCTCCACCCGCTGGCCGTCGAGGACGCGGTGCGCGACCAGCACCGGCCCAAGCTCGAACGGTACGGCGACGACGTGCTCGCCCTGGGGCTCAAGCCCCTGCGGTACGTCAAGGAGACCTCCGCGGTCGAAACCGGCCGGCTCATGGTCTTCCTCGGCCCGCGCCACATCCTCACGGTCCACCACGGCCCGGCCGATCCGGCCCCGGAAGCCGCCCGGCGGCTGGAGGCCGACCGCACGACCCTGCGGTTCGGCCCCGCGGCCGTGCTCCACGCCGTCCTCGATGTGACCGTCGACGCCTACACCGACGCCGGGCGGAGCGTCGGCGACGACCTGTCGGAGATCGAACGGCGCGTGTTCTCCGCCACGCGCGACGACCTCACCGAGGAGATCTACTCGCTCAAGCGGGAGGTGCTGGAATTCCGCGACGCCGTACAACCGCTCGTCGGCGTGCTGCAGGACCTCACCGACCGCCGGTCGCGCTGGCCGCAGGAAGCGGCACCGTACTTCCGCGACGTCGCCGACCATCTGCACCACGGCCACGCCGAGGTCCGCTCCATGGACGAGCTGCTCAACTCGGTGCTGGACGCACACCTCGCCCGGGTGGGGACCTGGCAGAACGACGACATGCGCCGCATCTCCGCGTGGGCCGCCATACTCGCCGTCCCCACCATGGTCGCCGGGCTCTACGGGATGAACTTCCAGCACATGCCCGAACTCCACTGGGCCTACGGGTACCCGTGCGCCCTGGGAGTAATGGCCCTCGCCGCGGGGGCGCTGTACCGGGCGTTCCGCCGCAACGGCTGGCTGTGACGGACGGCCCGGGCCCCACCGCGGGCGGCACCGCGCCGAGTACCGCTCCGAGTACCGCTCACCCCGGCGCCAGGCGGCTGAGGGACTCCCACGCCCGGTACTGCTCACCCCGCGCGCGATGCATCTCCTGGACGAGGTCGAACGAGTTGCCGCCCACGACCAGACGCCGTGGCGGATCCGGCAGCTCGGCCAGCTTCATGATGACGGGCGCCGCGGTGCTCGGGTCCGGACCCGCGTCGTCGCCCCACATCTCCGCCAGCTCGGCGCGCAGCGCCTCGTAGGCCGGATCCGGGGCGGTCGCCGTGGTGCCGGCCGTGAAGAGCCCCGTGGCGTAGCCGCCCATCTGCACGCTGGTGACCTTGACGCCGAACCGTTCGACCTCCATCGCCATCGCCTCGCTGAACGAGTCGAGCGCCGCCTTGCCCGCCCCGTAGAACCCGACGGACGCCATGCCGCCGCCGCTGCCCATCGAGGTGATCTGGAGGACGCGCCCGGAACCCTGGGCGCGCAGAAGGGGGATGACGGCCTGGGACACCCACACCGCGCCGAAGAAGTTGACGTCGAAATGGTCCCGGACCTGTTGCTCGGTGGCCTCCTCCACCATGCCGTACAGCAGACCCCCGGCGTTGTTGACGACGACGTCGAGCCGGCCGAAGGCGGCTGCCGCACGCTCAACCGCCTCGAAGACGGCCCGGCGGTCGGAGACGTCGAGGGGCATCGGCAGGAGATCGTCCGGGTACTTCTCGCTCAGTTCCGCCAGCGGCTCGACGTCGCGAGCGGCCGCGACGACGCGGTCCCCGGCCGACAAGGCCGCCTCGGCGAACGCACGACCCAGGCCGCGGGAAGCGCCGGTGATGAACCAATTCCTGGTGTCCGACAGGGAGAACCACTCCTTCATCCGCGGGTGCGAGTTGCACCCCTCTTTGACGAGACGATCCGTATCGTCTCGTTAGTGTGATGATAGCCGACCGCACAGATGCACGCCAGGGGTAATGGGGAGTCAGGGAGTGAGAACCGGGGGAGGGGTGGGTGAAGCGGCTCCCCCTCTCCCGGCTCCCGGCCCAAGAGGGAGTCCGTCAGGGCCGGAAGGCGTCCGCGTTCTCGTCCGCCCATTCCGCGAAGGTGCGGGCCGGGTGGCCGGTGAGTTCCTCGACGGCGTCGGTGACGGTGTCGGGCCGGCCGTCCGTCTCGGCTGCCAAGGCGAGCAACGCGTCCGCCAGGGCGGGCGGCAGGAACCCGGAGACCGAGGCCTTCCACTCCTCGGGGCCGACGTGGTTCACCGCGATCGGCCGGTCGGCCGCCTTCCCGATGACGGCGACCTGCTCGGCACCGGTGAGCGACTCGGGCCCGGTGAGCCGGTAGGCCTTGCCGCGCAGGGCCGGGGTGGTGAGCACGGCGAGGGCCGCGTCCGCGATGTCCGCCTCGTGGATGACACTCAACTCACCGTTCGGATAGGGCAGATCCACGGCACCGGCCGTCTTGACGGCCTGCGCCCAGCCGAGTGCGTTGCTGTCGAAGCCGCCCGGCCGCAGGAACGTCGCCTCGATCCCGGACGCCTCCAGGGCCCGCTCGACGTTCAGATGCATCGCCGCGATGGCGTTGTCCTCGGGGTGCGGGTGCAGT
>NZ_JBFAPH010000364.1:0-6098 GCF_040675635.1 Streptomyces sp. NPDC049577 | reverse complement strand
GCACGTCGGCGATCTTCTCGTCGAACTCGCGGAGGTCCGGCGGCGCGGTCATCCGGCGGATGCGCATCCGGGAGCCGGCCTCGTCGAGGCGCGCGACTGGGCCGCCGGAACCTCCAGCCGCTCCAGCAAGCTCATCCACGGCGGTCTGCGCTACCTGGAGATGCTCGACTTCGCGCTCGTCCGCGAGGCCCTCAAGGAACGCGGTCTGCTGCTGGAGCGGCTGGCTCCGCATCTCGTACGGCCCGTGCCCTTCCTCTACCCGCTCCAGCACCGGGGCTGGGAGCGGCTCTACGCGGGCACGGGCGTGGCCCTCTACGACGCCATGTCGGTCTCCTCCGGCCACGGCCGCGGCCTGCCCCTGCACCGGCACCTCAGCCGCCGCCGCGCCCTGCGGGTCGCCCCCTGTCTGCGCAAGGACGCGCTGGTCGGCGCGTTGCAGTACTACGACGCCCAGATGGACGACGCCCGTTACGTCACCACCCTCGTGCGGACCGCCGCCGCCTACGGCGCGGACGTGGCCAACCGGGCGCGGGTCACCGGCTTCCTGCGGGAGGGCGAGCGGGTGGTCGGCGCCCGGGTGCGCGACCTGGAGCAGGGCGGCGAGTTCGAGATCCGGGCCCGTCAGATCGTCAACGCGACGGGTGTGTGGACGGACGACACGCAGAAGCTCATCGCCGAGCGCGGCCAGTTCCACGTCCGCGCCTCCAAGGGCATCCACCTGGTCGTGCCCAAGGACCGGATCCACTCCACCACCGGGCTGATCCTGCGCACCGAGAAGAGCGTGCTCTTCGTCATCCCCTGGGGCCGGCACTGGATCATCGGCACGACCGACACCGACTGGGACCTCGACAAGGCCCACCCGGCCGCCTCCAGCGCGGACATCGACTATCTGCTGGAACACGTCAACTCCGTGCTGTCCGTGCCGCTCGGCCGCGACGACGTCCAGGGCGTCTACGCCGGGCTGCGGCCGCTGCTGGCCGGGGAGTCGGACGCCACCAGCAAGCTCTCGCGCGAGCACACCGTGGCACACCCCGTGCCGGGGCTGGTGGTCGTTGCGGGCGGCAAGTACACGACGTACCGGGTGATGGCCAAGGACGCCGTGGACGAAGCGGTGCACGGGCTCACCCAGAGGGTGGCGGACTGTGTCACCGAGGACATCCCGCTGGTCGGCGCCGAGGGCTACCGGGCGCTGTGGAACGGCCGCGCGCAGATCGCCCGGCGCACCGGGCTGCACGTGGCCCGCGTCGAGCACCTGCTGAACCGGTACGGCTCGCTGACGTACGAGGTGCTCGACCTCGTCGAGGCCGACCCGACCCTGGGCGAGCCGCTGGGCGGCGCGGAGGACTACCTGCGGGCCGAGGTCGTCTACGCGGCCTCGCACGAGGGGGCCCGCCACCTCGACGACGTGCTCACGCGCCGCACGCGCGTCTCCATCGAGACCTTCGACCGGGGCACGCGCAGCGCCCGCGAGGCCGCCGTGCTGATGGCGCCCGTCCTCGGCTGGGACAACGCGCAGATCGCCAAGGAGGTCGAGCACTACGAGAAGCGTGTGGAGGCGGAACGCGAATCGCAGCTCCAGCCGGACGATCTGACGGCGGACGCGGCCCGGCTGGGGGCGCCGGACATCCAACCGGTATGACGGGCATGAGGGCCGGTCGTGGCGGGCCCGCTCAGGCGGGACAGAACTCTTCCCGCAAGAGCCTCGTCTCGGCGGCGGTGCGCGGCGGACCGTCGCCGTTGAGGCGGTAGCTGACCACGTGTCGGCCGTCGGGGGTGCCCATCATCTGGACGTAGGAGCCGTTGATCTCGCCGTTGTGGCCCCACACCGTGCGGTGGCACGGCAGCCGTACGGGGAAGAGGCCCAGGCCGTACCGGCCGCCGGTCGCCGTCGTGTCCCGCATGGCGCGCAGCTCCGGCGCGGGCAGCAGCGCGCCGCCGAGCAGGGCGGCGAGGAAACGGTTGAGGTCGGGGAGGGTGGAGACCATCTCGCCGGCCGCGCCGGCCATGGACGGGTCGAAGTCGGTCACGTCGGTGAGCCGGCCGGTGCTTCCCCCTTGCCCTACCGGCGAGTAGGCGCGGCCGTGCGGCGACGGCAGCGCGGCACGGGTGCCGGGGAAGCTGGTGCCCGTCAGGTGCAGCGGCGCGATGACGCGGCGTCGGGCCTCGGCGGCGTAGGAGTGGCCGGTCACCTGACGGATGACCATGCCGAGGAGCAGATAGTCCGTGTTGGAGTACCGGTAGGCGGCGCCCGGCGGCCCGTAGGGGCGGTGGGCGAGCGCGGTCCGCAGCAGCTCCTCCGGCGTGTGGGAGCGGTAGCGGTGCGCGGCGAAGCCCGGGCCGAGGAACTCGCGGAAGAACGTGCTGTCGTCGGTGTAGGAGAACAGCCCGCTCGTGTGGTCGAGGAGTTGGCGGACGGTGACGCGGCCGGAGCGGGTGGCCCTGTCGAGGGCGGCGGCCGTGGGGGCGGGCAGCAGGCCGTCGACCGGTTCGTCCAGCCGCAGCCGGTGTTCGGCGACGAGCTGGAGGGTGACGGTCGCGAGGACCGTCTTCGTGATGCTTCCGGCACGGAAGCGGTCCGTGGGGCCGATGCGGCGTCCGGTGCGTACGTCGGCGACGCCGGCCGTACGGAAGACCGCGCGGCCGGTCATCCGGCCGGTCATGCGGTCGGTCATCCGGCTGGTCATGCGGTCGGCCGTGCTGACATGAGCGTCCTGTGACAGCTCGGCAGCACCTGGAACCGAACCTTCCGAAAGCAGGTCCTGTACAGGTGAGCGGGCGGTCACGCCGTCAGGTCCCGCTGCCCACAGCGTCGCCGACAGCGCCGTCGCGACACACCACAGCGCGGTGACGGCCGCGGTGAGGCGCGGACGGGTCGGGTGCGTCGGCATGCGCCCATCATCCCCGGGCCGTCCGGGGCCTCTCGGACCCTGGCCTTCCGCCGGTCCGTGGATGAGAGACAATGGACGCTCTGCCAGGGTCGGTTGGTCGCAGAGCTGATTGCCAGAGGGGACGCATGTCGGAGGCGGAGCAGACGCAGGGCACGACAGGGCGCCTCCTCGCCGGGCGATACCGCCTCGGGGACGTACTCGGTCGAGGCGGCATGGGCACGGTCTGGCGGGCGACCGACGAGACCCTCGGCCGGGTGGTGGCGGTGAAGGAGCTGCGCTTCCCGGCCAACATCGACGAGGACGAGAAGCGCCGTCTCATCACGCGGACACTGCGTGAGGCCAAGGCCATCGCCCGCATCCGCAGCGCGGGCGCCGTCACCGTCTACGACGTGGTCCACGAGGACGACCGGCCGTGGATCGTCATGGAGCTCATCGAGGGCCGTTCCCTCGCCGACGTCATCCGTGAGGACGGCCCGCTGAACTGGCGGCGCGCCGGCGAGGTCGGCCTGGCCGTGCTCGACGTACTGCGCGCGGCGCACCGCGAGGGCATCCTGCACCGCGACGTGAAGCCGTCCAACGTGCTCATCGCCGACGACGGGCGCGTCGTCCTCACCGACTTCGGCATCGCCCAGATCGAGGGCGACCCGTCCGTCACCTCCACCGGCATGCTCGTCGGCGCCCCCTCCTACATCTCCCCCGAGCGGGCGCGCGGCCAGAAGCCCGGCCCGCCGTCCGACCTGTGGTCGCTGGGCGGCCTGCTGTACGCCGCCGTGGAGGGCGCCCCGCCGTACGACAAGGGCTCCGCCATCGCGACCCTGACCGCCGTCATGACCGAGCCGCTGGGCCCGCCGAAGAACGCCGGCCCGCTGGCGCCGGTCATGTACGGGCTGCTCGCCAAGGACCCGCAGAAGCGGCTGGACGAGGCGGGCGCGCGGGCCCTGCTGACCGACGCCGTCAACTCGCCGGACGAGCGCCTGGCGAAGCCGCCGGCGCCGCCGTCCGACCTGGAGGCGACGCAGGCCATCGCCGTGCCGTCGATACCGGCGAGGACGACCGCCCCCGCCCCGAAGGCGGACCGCGGGGACCACCGGGCGGACCGGGGACGCCGGGGCGGCCGTACGGCGGCCGAGGACGACGGCGCGCCCACCGTGCAGACGGCCCAGGAGGGGCAGGCCGCCCGCTCCTCCCGCCCGGTGAAGGGCTCGGGCACCTCGGCCCTCGGGGCCGGGAGCCGGGCCGCCGAGAGGGAACGCCCCTCCGGCACCTTCAGACCCCTGCGCGACGCCGCGCCGTCGGCCTCCGCGATCGCCGCCCAGGCACAGGATCGGGAGGCCGCGACGAGCGGCCGGAACGCGCTGCCCCTGGGCGGCGGTTTCGGTCGCCCCACGGTCGGCGGTCGCGCTTCGATCACCGACGTCGTCCCGCGCCGGGCGCTGCTCATCGCGGCCGTCGTGGTCGTCCTGGCCGTCATCGGCACGGTGCTCGCCCTCACGCTGGGCGACGACGACAGCCACAAGGACGGCAAGAGCGGCAAGGGCGGCAAGGCCGTCACGTCCACGTCCCACATGTCCCACGCCTCGCACGTCTCGCACGCCTCGCGCGCCGTTCAGATCCGCGTCGGCTGAGCGGCTGAGCGGCCGAGCGGCCGAGCGGACGAACCGGGCAGGCGCCGGGCCGGTGCCGGGCCGGCGCGCTGAGCCGATGTGTACTGAGCCGATGTGTGCTGAACCGATGTACTGAGCCGTACCGGCCCGAAGAGACGGGTTCGGCACGTATCGTGAGTCTTCGGGGACCGTGCGCTACCGCAATGAGTCGCCCGGCGACCGGCTTTGACGGTGGTTCGGGCAGTGGTGTGGATCGAGATCGTGGATCGTGAACCGCGCGATTGGGGAGGCGTCGTGGACGACTACGCGGGCCGGGTGCTCGCCGATCGCTATCGCCTGCCGTTGCCGCCCTCGGACGCCTTCGAACTGGTGGAGACCCGGGCCCTCGACACCTACAGCGGGCACGAGGTCCAGATCCGGCAGATCCCGCTGCCCGAGACCGTCGACGCGGAGGTCGTCGGAGCGGACGTCGCCGGAGTGGACGGCACCGGCGGCGTGCGCGGCGCCGGCGGCATCCCGGGTGCCCGTGCCCGTGCAGGCGGTACGGGGGTGGCCGGGAGCGGGGATCCGGCGGTCCGGCGAGCCCTCGTCGCGGCGACGGAGGCGGCACGACTGCCCGATCACCCACGGCTGGACCAGGTCTTCCACGTCTTCGCGGAGGCGGGCAGCCTCTGGATCGTCAGCGAACTCGTCTCCGCGCGCCCCCTCGCCGCCCTGCTCGCCGAGCGTCCCCTCTCCCCGCACCGCGCCGCCGAGGTGGCCGCCGACGTCCTCACCGCCCTGCGCGCCCTGCACGCCCAGGGCTGGACCCACCGCAACATCACCGCCCGCACCGTCCTGGTCTGCGACGACGGCCGGGCCATCCTGACGGGCCTCGCCGCAGGCGCCGCGGAGGAGGCCCTGTGCGGCTACCACCCGGTGCCGGAGGCGCCGCCGGGCGCGGCCGGCAGACCCGTCGGCGCCGCACTGCCGGCCCAGGGCGGGCCCTCGGACGGTGAAGGCTCGGCCGGGCGGGCCGTACGGGCCGGGGCCCGTACCGCGGATCTGCTCGTGGACGGCGCTGCCCAGCAGGGCGGCAGCCGGCCGGCTCCCGTCGGAGGGAGCCCCGGCTGGGGCGGGCCCGTGAGCGCGCTCGACGCCGAGCGGGCTCGGCAGGCGCGCATGCTCGTCGTGGGCGCCGTCACCGAGCGCTGGGCGCCCGAGCAGGCGTGGCCCGTACAGGAGAACTGGCAGCTCGCGCCGCCCGTCGGCCCCGCCGCCGACCTCTGGGCGCTGGGCGCGCTGCTGTTCCGCGTCGTCCAGGGGCACGCCCCGTACCCCGAGGACAGCACCGCCGACCTCGTCCAGCTGGTGTGCTCCCAGCCCCCCGCGTACGCCGAGGAGTGCGGCGCGCTACGGCCGGTCGTCGAGTCGCTCATGCGCAAGGACCCGACCGAGCGGCCGGACTTCGAGGAACTGCGCGGCTGGCTGCGTTCGCTCATCCGCTCCGCTCCGGAGCCGGACATCGGCAGTCGCACCGTCACCGTGCCGTCCCTCGGCCCCGGCTCCCCCGGGGACCCGCGCCGCCTGCCGGCCATAAGGCGCCGCGGCGAGCTGGTGCGCCGCC
>NZ_JBFAPH010000363.1:0-6112 GCF_040675635.1 Streptomyces sp. NPDC049577 | reverse complement strand
GCCAAGGTGAGCCCAAAAGCCGCCACGGGATGATCTTGGACGCTGGTGGGGGCGAAATCGTGACGTAGAGCCGTCATACGCGCTGGTAGAGCGCGATTTTGTGACGGGTGGACGTCACGCTCGCTGCCTGGCGCGACGAGCAGCGCGACGGCGCCACGCTCTTGATCGACAGCGCCCGGAGCAGTAAATCAGGTCGCTGCGCCGCGTGGCTCCCGCGAAGGTGATCTGGCCGCACTCGGGGCAGGTCAGCAGCTGGATCATGCCCTCGTCGCCGGTCCACTCCGCCTCGCCGAGCATCAGCCCGAGCCCGAAGGCGTGGTCGGCGCGCTTGCGGTCCCGGTATGCCTGGGCCCGGCATACGTCGTCGCAGTACCGGCGCCGGGCCGAGAAGCCCCTGGGCAGCCGGGCCCCGCACGAGTCGCAGAAGCGGATTCGGGCCACGCCTCCAGGGTCGCTCTGCGGTGGGGTGGTGTCTCGTCCCGGCCGCCATCGTCGGGCCCGGTGGCCGTTTCGAGTAGTACGAGTAGTACGGGCTTCTGGCGGCCGGCCGCCAGGGGCGTTGTGTGGTCGGTCAGCGGCGGGGGCGCCAGCGGGTGAACATGCACTGGTCGTCGCCGGCACCGAGTCTGAAGGGCAGGGCGATGGGGTCGAGGGAGAAGGGTTCTCCGGGTGCGTGGACGTTCCAGCCGCAGCGTGAGTAGAAGGCGCCGAGGTCGCGATCGGCCTCGTAGGAGCCGTACACCACGTAGTAGCCGAGCTGCTGGTGCACCTGCCAGGTCCGCTTGAGCAGCGTGGCGGCGATGCCCTGGCCGCGGGCGTGTTCGGCGACGGCCAGGCCGTGGACTTTGGCGACGAACAGGCTCAGGGCCATGGCTTTGTCGGCGCCGAAGCCGTTCTTCATGGCCATGTCGATGAGGGTCCCGGGGGCGGTGGCGGACAGCACGCCGACGGTGCGGTCCTGGCCGTCGGTGGCGACCAGGGTCAGGCATACGGTGGTCAGGGCCTCGGTCATGGGCTGGCTGGTGAAGGCGAACGAGGCGGCGTGGCGGTATGCCTTTGGGCCGCCGAGACCCTCCAGCATCGTGGAGGCCGCGGTGCCGTTCTCGATGGCGGTCCGCAGCTCAGGCAGGAACTGCACGCCTTCGCCGGAGGTGGCCAGCAGCGCGTCGGCGGCATCGGCGTCCTGTGGCCGGGCCAGGCGGATGCGGGTGCCGGCCGGGCCCTGCCAGCCGGTGCGGACGCGGTCGGCGGACAGCGGCGGCGTCTGCCGGGCCTTCTTGGTCGTCTTGCCCATGGTCTTCGTTCCCCCCTGGTGGTGGTGCCGACGGCGGACAGCCGCCTGCGCATGGGTGGATCTTGTCCCGGTGGCCGGGCGGCCTATCGCCGGTTTCCGGCCGCTTGTTCCTCGTCAGGCTCACCCTGGTCCTCGTCCTCGCTGTCGTCGGGCCAGCGGCCGAACGGTCCGACGCGGCCGGGGCCTTCGGCTCCGAGTACGCCGGGGCCCTTCGTACGGTGCGGTGCTGGGATCACGCGTCCTGCCCTTCGCGCCGGGCCTGCGCCAGCAGCGCCGCCACGACGTCCTCTGTCCCGTCCTCGGCCTCTTCCACGAGCGTGTGCAGCACCTCGTCGGCGGCGGGGTCGAGGACCTGGCGCTGGAGGCGTTCCATGAGCTCAGGGTCGGTGCCGCTGCCGGGCCCGGTGATCTGGGCCCGGACCGGGCGCCGGGGGCCGATGATCTGCGCCTCGGTCTGGGCGCCGTCCTCCTGCGCGTCGGCGAGCGCCCGGTAGAGCGAGGCGACGGAGGGGTGCTTGCCCGCGTTCTTGCCGGTCTTGATGGTCAGCTTCTTCGCGATCTCGGGAACGGGGACGCCCTTGTCCTTGAGTGCGCGGGCGAAGAGGAGCATGTCGTCGTCGATGACCTTCGGCCGTCCGCCGTGGTTGCCCTTCGCGGCGGCGGCCACCTGGCCTTCCAGGGTCTTCTCCCGGATGTAGTTGCGCTCGATCTGGGCGGCGGCGGCCAGGACGGCGAAGAACATGGCGCCCATGCCGTTGGGGTCGTAGATGCCGGTGAGCGGGCCGGTGAGGAGTTCGAGCTGGACGCCGGCGCCCTGGAGCTGGCCGGAGAGCGTCATCAGTTCGGCGGCGTTGCGGGCGAGGCGTTTGAGCTCGTGGACGGTGAGGATGACCTCCTGGTCGGGGGCTGCCTCCCGGATGTCGTACGCGAGCTTCAGCGCCTTCTCCAGCTCGGGCCGCGTCTTGACGCGGGTGGAGATCTTCTCGGAGAAGACCCGCTTGCAGTCCGCCCGGGCGAGCGCGTCGAGCTGGCTCTGAAGTTCCTGCTGTGCGGTCGAGCAGCGGGCGTACCCGATCCGGATCGGCTTCGCCGCCGCGGCGGCCGGTGCCGCCTCGATCGGCGGGCCCGGCTTCCACGGCCGGCCCGGGCCGCGGTCCTCGGGAACGAGGACCTGAAGCTCCTCGCGGAGTGCGGGGACGAGGATGAAGCGCGGCGTGTGGTACTTCGTCGCGGTCTTCCCGCCGCGGGTGCGGCAGGGACTGCCCGCCGGGGCTTCACAGTTCGGACAGTCGTTTCGTTCTACCGCAAGAGCGGCTTGATCGGGCGTCAGGTCCACCCCGGCAGTCTGTCAGAACTGTCTCGCACAACGCTGGAGTTTTGAGAGGACTTCTGCGAATTGCGACCTGCGGAAACGTGATCGACTCCAGGGCTCTCGCAGAACTCTCGCATCTGGTCATTTATGAGAACCGGCCGCGAGAGTCCGCGAGGTCGGCCGATTCCGATTGGTGAAATCCGTTGCGCTCATCGCAACAAAGTGCGCAGACTGAAACTCATGAGCGTCTTTGATGAAATCGCCGCGATCCTCCACCCCATGCCCGCACCCGGCGACGTCGACCCCGAGGTCTACAACGACGTCTGCCACGACATCGACCACGCACGCAAGGAAACCGCCTTCCACCTCGAAGCAGCCTGGGACGCCGACGGCGAGAACAACGAGCCCCTGCTGTCCTCAATCGCCACAGCCCGTGCCCGCCGCGACGCCGCCGAGGCCGACATCCGCCGTCTCATCGCCTACGGCCGCGAATTCACCCGCCCCCGCCCCTACAAACTGGCCGACCTCGCCGCAGCTTCCGGGATGTCCATCTCCGGCGTCCGCACCGCCTACGACCACGAAGAAGTCGCCGACGTCCAGCACGCCACCGGCCTCAAGCCCCGGGAGTGGCGGGCCGCCGACCCCGACGAGCCGCCCCACGACGGAGGCACCGATGACCACACCCGCTGACGACGCGTTACCGCCCGCCTGTACGTGCCCGACGCCCTGGGAGCACCTGGTCGCCGTCATCGAGGGCCGACGACTGCGGGCCCGGCCAGCCGCCACGCTCGGCCCGGCCGCCGCCCTCTACCGCGCGCAGTGCGCGGCATGCGGCGCCCCGTACCCGGGCCACTGGCGGCTCGCCCCCGGCCAGCGCCTCAACCTCTGATCACCCCAGCTCGCCCCGCAGCTCGCGAATCCGCCGCTCCTGCTCGTCCAGGACCGCCTGCAACTGGCGGTTCTGCTCATTGGTGATCACCAGCTCGGCGGCCGCGACCGCGCGGACGCCTTCGGCCTCCCGCTCGATCGCCTTCACCTCGGCCACGGCCTCCTCCTCGGTCAGCCGGCCGCAGACGAACCCCACCACCGCGGCAACCACCTGCTTCTCCAGCTCGGCCGCCGCCTCGACGTACTCCTCACCCCGCATGACCGGACAACGGCTCCACCAAGGCCAGGGACACGGAGCGGGCTGGCGTGCCCGTTAGCGGGCCTGGGTGAGGAAGAGGCGGGCGCGTTCGTCCAGCTCGGCGGCGCAGCGCAGGCCGCGGGCCCGGTAGGGACGCAGGTCGGCGCGCATGGAGCGGACGGCCTTGCGGGTGCGGGCGGAGCGGACGCCGTCCATCGTCTCGATCGCACGGTGCCAGGTGGCGCACGCCTGCTCGATGCCGCCTTGGCGGGCCTGCTGCTCGGCCTGGGCCACCAGGTCGAGGGCGATGATGCGGGCGTAGGTGGCGCCGGGGCGGCTGGCGGCGGCCGTGGCGTACTCCTTCGCCGCGTTGGGTCGGTCGCCTAGGGTCTCGAAGACCTTGGCGGTGCGGGAGTGGACGGTGGCGGCGGGCGGGCCCCAGGCCAGTGCCCAGAACGGCACGTCCGCATCCTCCCCGGTGGCGAGGGCGGCGTGGGCGCGGTCGACGTCGGCGAACGCGGCCTGGCGCTGGCCGGTCTTGGCAAGCGCGTGGGCGTGGGTGATGGCGAACAGGGCCTCGGTCCGAGGGTCCACCTTGCCTTTGGCCTTCGCCCAGCCGGTTTCGGCGAGGGCGAGGCAGTGCTCGGGCCGGTGCAGTTTCATGCCCTGCTGGGACATCGTGCGCATCACGAACCCGTCCTGCCCGGGGATACCGGAGGCGCGGGCGAGGGCCAGGGACTGGAGGTAGTACCGCTGGGCGAGTCCCTGTTCGCCCGAGTCGTATGCCTTCCAGCCGGCGAGGTGGGCGCCGGCGGCGGCGACGGACAGTGCCTCGGCGCGGATGGCGTCGCTGGCGAAGCGGCTGCGGCACAGCTCGGCGACGTCGGTGACCAGGTACTGCACGAACGCCGAGCGGCCGTGCTGGCCGCCGTGGCGCTCGTCCATCTCCATGAACAGCCGGACCATCTCGCGCACCGCGGCGACGTCCGCGTGCCCGGCGACCGCTCCGGTGGCGGCGGCGCGGGTGCGGGCGGCGGCCTCCTGGACGCTCTGGAGGGGCAGGACGGCGGCGGCCATGGAGTACGCCGAGGCGGTGAGGAATCGGCGGCGGTTCACATCGGCCCTTCCGATCGTGGTGAGAGCTTCGAGGGGGTCCACGTCCAGCGTCAGTCCGATGCTGTCATCCTCGCCGGCCGCCGGGGAGGGCAGGCCGAGGTCTTCGAGCGTGATGCGGCGGCCCAGACGCCGGGAGAACACCTCGGCCAGGTACTGGGGCGTCGGCCCGGTGGGGACGGCGCCCAGGGTCCAGTGGTGGACGGCCGACTTGTTGGTCGCCAGGCGCTGCCCGCTTTCCGTGGCGACGGCCCGCACCGCCCGCGCGACGCCGTCATACGGCAGCCCGGACTCGTCGATCAGTGCCTTGAGCTGGTGGTTCGGCGTGCGTGAGGTCATCGGTCCTGCCCTCGTATACCCGATATACCGCTTGGCCCGGCTCGGACTCTACTGCCGATGCGTGTACCGGCGTTGACTGTTGGTCACAAGCCCGGCGGCATCAACTCCCCGCCGGCCGGGCGGCCGAACCGGAGAAGGAGAAGGTCATGGAGCAGACCATGCAGACCACCGCCCCCGCCTACGAGGCGCCCGTCGTGCTGGACGCGGGCAAGATCGTCGCGGTGACGCTCGGCACCAACAACTTCGACACCGCCGACGACACCGAGTACAAGAACGCGTAACCGCGATCTGCCGGGGCCAGGCCGTCATGAAGCGCCACGGCCGGCCCCGGCGAACAGAAGGCGCCGGGCCTGCTTCTCGTGCTGGGGCACGAGGCGGGCAGCCCGGCGCCTTCGCCTTTGACCAGCACCCACGCGCGCAAGGACGAGGGAGAGGACACCGATGAGGTGGAGCGCGGGATGGTACGGCGGCACCCGGCACGACCGGCGGCCCGCCGAGGGCCGGGCGGTCCCCGGCCTGGAGGCGACGTGGACGTGCGGCTGGCCGGAGGGGCGGGTCCGCTCCGTCGGTGAGGGACCGGCGGCCCTGGCGGTGATCGGCGAGTGCGGGGCGGACACCCGTCAGCTGCATGAGGCACTGCCGGTGGTGCGGGCGAAGGGGTGGCGGGCGCTGACCCGCTGGCCCGGCTCCTACCTCACGCTCGCCCGCAGCGGCCCGGACCTGGCGGTGATCGGCGACCTCGCCGGGCAGCACCCGGTCTACTGGCGCACGGACGCGGCCGGGACCTGGTGGTCGAGTGCGGCATCCGCGCTGGCCGCCCTGGACGGGGCGCCGGTCGATGTCACCGCGCTCGCCGCCCGCCTGGCCTTCGGCCAGCCGAGGAACTGGCCTCCGCGCGCGGCCCGCAGGAGCTGGCGGCGCTCGCGCG
>NZ_JBFAPH010000362.1:0-6269 GCF_040675635.1 Streptomyces sp. NPDC049577 | reverse complement strand
GGGAGGGTGGACAGGCCCAGCAGGAACGCGCCGATGGAGGAGATGGTGTTGAGGGTGGTGAAACCGTCGGCGGCGAGGTAGTCGGCGTAGCGGCGGGGCATGCCGGTCTCGCCGAGCCAGTGCTGGACCAGGAAGGTCATCTGGAAGCCGGTGAAGAGCGTATAGAAGTGGATCTTTCCCAGCCGTTCGTCGAGCATCCGGCCGGTCCATTTGGGCCACCAGAAGTAGAAGCCGCCGAACATGGCGAACACCACGGTGCCGAACAGCACGTAGTGCAGATGAGCCACGATGAAGTAGGTGTCGGTGACGTGGAAGTCCAGGGGCGGTGAGGCGATCAGCACCCCGCTGAGGCCGCCGAGCAGGAAGGTGACGAGGAAGCCGACCGCCCAGACCATCGGGGTCTCGAAGGAGACGCTGCCGTGCCACATGGTGCCGATCCAGTTGAAGAACTTCACGCCCGTGGGCACGGCGATGAGGAACGACAGGAGGGAGAAGAAGGGCAGCAGCACCGCGCCGGTGGCGAACATGTGGTGGGCCCACACGGTGGCCGACAGCATGGTGATGGCGATGGTGGCGCTCACCATGCCCATGTAGCCGAAGACGGGCTTGCGGCTGAAGACGGGGATGATCTCGCTGATCACCCCGAAGAACGGCAGGGCCACGATGTAGACCTCGGGGTGGCCGAAGAACCAGAAGAGGTGCTGCCAGAGCAGCGCGCCCCCGTTGGCCGCGTCGAAGACATGGGCCCCGAACTTGCGGTCCGCCTCCAGGGCCAGCAGGGCGGCGGTGAGGACGGGAAAGGCGAGCAGCGCCAGGATGGAGGTGAAGAGGATGTTCCAGGTGAAGATCGGCATCCGGAACATCGTCATTCCGGGCGCGCGCAGCGAGACGATCGTGGCGATGAAGTTCACCGAGCCCAGGGTGGTGCTCAGGCCCGCGACGACCAGCCCCATGGCCCACAGGTCACCGCCGGCGCCGGGCGAGTACACGGCGCTGTTCAGCGGGGCGTAGGCGAACCAGCCGAAGGCGGCGGCGCCCCCGGGGACGAGGAAGCCGGAGACCACCATCAGGCCGCCGAACAGGAACAGCCAGTACGTCATGGCGTTGAGGCGCGGGAAGGCCACGTCCGGGGCGCCGATCTGGAGGGGCATCACGGCGTTGGCGAAGCCGGCGAACATGGGCGTGGCGAACAGCAGCATCATGATGGTGCCGTGGATGGTGACGGCCTGGTTGTACTGGGTGGTGGAGACGATCTGCAGGCCCGGCCGCGCCAGTTCGGCCCGCATGAGCATCGCCAGGACGCCGCCGACCATGAAGAAGCCGAAGGCCGTCACCAGGTACATGCTTCCGATCACCTTGTGGTCGGTGGTGGTGACGTAGGTGAGGAGCCGGTGCCCCAGTCTCACCCTCGGGTTGGCCGTCGGGTCGGCCGTGGTCGCCGTCCCGCCGGGCGTCTCCTGCTCCACTCCTGGCATGGGCCCCTCCGTAGGCCCGGCGGGGCGGCGGTCCGGCTCGCCGTCCGCCCGCGGGCCCCTGGTCTGTAGCCGGGGCCGGGGCGCGGCAAACCACCGCGTGGGCCGTTCGGACGACGCCCGTGGACGGCGCCCCGGATTCAGTCGCCGCGCACCTCGTCGGCGACCTCCTTGTCCAGAGCCGCCCGCACGAGACCGGCCGCGAAGGCGGGTGTTTCCTCGCGTTTCACCAGCCTGGCCAGTGCCTCGGGGTCGGCCGGCAGGCCGAGGCGTTCGGCACCCTGGAGCACCTTCGCATCGAAGCGGGGGTGGAGCTCGGGCCATACGCCCTGCGCCTCGCGGAGGAAGATGTCGGCTCCGGCGGGCCCGATGCCCGGGATCTGCTGGAGCAGTTCCGCGAGGCGTCCGGGATCGCCGTCCGCCTCCTCGCGCATGCGGCGCACGTCTCCGCCGTACTTCTCGCACAGCAGCGCGGCGCCGTCGCCGAGCTGGGTGGCGGTGCGCTCGTCGTAGCGGCGGTAGCCGCCCTCGCCCAGGGCGTCGACGCGGCGCTGCCAGTCGGCCTCCGCCATGGCGCGCGGGTCGCCCATCCCCGCCTCGAAGAGGGCGCGCGCCGCGGCGACGGCGACCGACGCGCGGATGCGGGCGCTGAGCAGATGGGCCAGCACCAGGAGGCGGTACAGCGGCTGCGGGGTGTCGCGCAGCCGGATGCCGGCCTCTTCCGCGTAGGTGCGGCCGTGTTCGCGCAGCAGGTCCCGTGCCGTCCGCCGGTCGTCCGCCGTGTCGCCCTTGCCGGTCATGGCCTCGCCTTCCGCACCTCGTACCGGTTTCCGCTGTCCTCATCGCCTCCCCGCAGGCGGGCGGGGGACAACCGGGACTGCTCCACCTGGCGGAGGCGGGCGCGCGGAACGGGGGTGAGCGGGCGGTGCCCGCTCACCCCCTTCGTCCGCCGGGTTCGTCCGCCGGGCGGCCGGTCAGCCCGCCTTCCGTAAGCGGGCCTCCTCGGCGATCGCGGCGACCGTGGTCGTCGCGTCGAGCAGCAGGGGCAGGGGGACGTCGACGCCCAAGCCGTCGCGCAGGGCGCTCTTGATCTGCGAGGCCATGAGCGAGTCGAGGCCCACGGACTTCAGCGGGGCGTCCGGACGCAGCCGGTCGGCCCGGATGCCCAGGGCGCCGGCCACGGTCTCCCGGACGAACGCCGCGGCGTCGGGAGCCGGCGCGGCCTCGGGGGCCGCGGCGGGGACGGCCGCGGGGACCGGGGCGGGCGTGACCGTACGGGCCGGGGCCGGGAGCGGTGCCTGGACCGGTTCCGGGAGCGGGGCCGGGAGCGGCGTCACGGCGGCCGGGGACTGCGGGGGCAGGACGGCCGGGACATCGGCGACGAAGCGCAGCCGGAGTCCGGGGACGGAGGCGACGACGCGGTCGTCCCCGTCGATGACCCGCCCGGTGCCGGGGATGTCGAGCGGGACGACGGTCTCCGGCTGCCGCACGACGGTGGCGGGCTGACGCGGGACGCCGCGTGCCGGGTAGCGGGTCCGCACCCCGGTCATCTCGGCGACCGTCCGGCCCTCGTCGTCGAGGATCCGCAGGTCGGCGAGGACCCCGTCCGCCCCGTCGGTCTGCCGGACGCGGGCGTGGCTCCACAGCGTCTCCCGCGCGGGTCCCAGGAGCCGGACGCCCTCGGCCGACACGAAGTACGGCACCTCGCCGGGGTGCCGGCCGGCGAGCTGCTCGGGCACGGCCGCGAACAGGGGCGCGCCGGCCGCTTCCAGGAGCGCGGGGTGGAAGGCATGTGCGGCCAGCCCCGCCCGGAGGGCCTGTGGTGCCTCCAGCCGGGCGAGCGCCTCGCCCTCGCCGCGCCACAGGCCGGTGACGGCCCGCAGGGACGGCCCCCATACGAGGCCGGCCGCGGCCACCTGCCCGTAGAACGCGGCGACGTCCAGCTCGGTGGCGCACCGGGCGCGGACGGCGCCGGGTGCCTCCTGTTCGGGGGACGGCCCGCATCCGGCGACGAGGCGGACGGAGGCCCGCCGGTCCGGCGCGGGGCCGTCCGTGCCGTCCCCGGCGCGTATCTCGACCTCCCACACGCCTTCGCCCGCCGGGGTGAAGGTGAGGGCCAGCCGGCCGGTCCGCTCGTTCTCGACGAGCCACGCCTGCTCGCACACGAGGTGTTCCAGGCGCAGGTCGTCCCGGCCGAGGGACTGCCGGGCCGCGGCCGTGACCGCGTCGATGTAGAGCGGGGTCGGGGCCAGGACCGTTCCGCGCAGCCGCTGTTCGAGCAGATGGCCGTGGGCGGTGAAGTCGACCGTCAGGTCCCAGCGGAAGCCGCCCTGTCCGCTCGTGGCATGCGTGGCGCCGGCGAGCAGGGGGTGGCCGGGTGCCGGACGGGGCGCGGGTGCCGGCTCGTCGTCGAACCAGTAGCGCTCCCGCTGCCAGGGGTAGGTCGGCAGGGGGACGTACGCGCCGCCGTCGGGGTAGGCCGCGTCCCAGTCGACGGGGTGGCCCAGGGTGTGCAGCCGGCCGAGGGCCTCCAGCGGGGTGGCCGTCTCGTCCTGGCGCCGCGCGGAGGCGAGGGCCTCGCCCGGCAGGCCCAGGTCGGCGAGGGTCTCCTCGACGGAGCCGACGAGGACCGGGTGCGGGCTGATCTCCAGGAAGACGGTCTCGCGCTCGCCGGCCACGGCGCCGACGGCGGAGCTGAACCGCACCGGGGCGCGCAGGTTGTGGGCCCAGTAGGCGGCGTCGCACTCGCTGCCGTCGATGAGCCGGTCCAGCGCCGTGGAGTACAGGGGGATCTTGCCGGCGAGGGGCTGGAGTCCGTCGAGGGAGGAGCGGAGTTCGTCCAGGACGGGGTCGACCTGGGGGCTGTGGGAGGCGAAGGGCACCTCCACCTTCCGGCTGAAGACGTCCCGCCGCTGGAGCTCGTCGACGATGGCGTCGATGGTGGCCGCGTCGCCGGAGAGCACGGTGGAGCGGGGGCTGTTGCTGGCGGCGAGCGCGACGAGCTCCTCCCGGCCCGTCAGGTACTCCTCGAGTTCCGCGGCGGCCAGGCCCACGACGGCCATCGCTCCCCCGCCGCTGACGCGGCGGGCGAGGGCGCTGCGGCGGCAGATGACGGCGGCCGCCTCCTCCAGGCTCAGGGCGCCGGCGACGCAGGCCGCCGCGACCTCGCCCATGCTGTGGCCGATGAGCAGGTCAGGCTCGACGCCGAGGGAGCGCCAGTGCGCGGCGAGCGCCACCTCCACCGCCCACAGGGTGGGCTGGAGGACGTCCACCTCGGCGAATCGCTCGCCCTCGCCGAGGAGTTGACCGATGACGGACCAGCCGGTCTCGGCGCGTACCGCGGCGTCACAGGCCTCCAGTGCCTCGCGGAAGGCCGGGGAGTCGGCGAGGAGCCGCCGGCCCATGCCGACCCACTGGGAGCCCTGGCCGGGGAAGACGAAGGCGACGCGGGGCGGGGCGGTGTCCCGTGCGGTGGCCGAGGTGACGCCGCGCAGCCGCTCGCCGGCGGCGAACGCGCGCAGCTTGTCGGCGGCGTCGGCCCGCGAGTCCGCCACGACCGCGAGCCGCTGCTCGTGCGGGGTGCGGCGCGTGCGCAGGCTGAAGGCCACGTCCCGCAGGGCCTGGCCGGTGCCCGGGCCGTCCGTGAGGTGCCGGGCGAGGTCGGCGGCCGCCTGCCGCAGTGCCTCCTCGGAACGGGCGGAGACCGTCAGGACCTCGGGCACCGGCTCGTCCTGCGCGTCCCGGGCGGGCAGGGCCGGACGGGACGCGTCCGGCGTGCCGGAGTCGTGGTCCATGAGCAGGACGTGGACGTTGGTACCCGTGACGCCGAAGGAGCTGACGCCGGCGACGGCCGGGCGTCCGGGGGTACCGAGCGGTGTTCCCCGGTCGGCGACACGCACCGGCAGCTCGTCCCAGGGGATGGCCGGGGTGGGCTGCCGGAAGTGCAGGCTCGGCGGGATGTGGCGGTGCCGGAGGGCGAGGGCCGTCTTGATGAGGCCGGCGATCCCGGCCGCGGCCTCGCAGTGGCCTATGTTGGTCTTGACCGAGCCGACCAGCAGCGGGTTGTCCTGGGTGCGGGAGCCGCCCAGCGCCCGGCCGATGGCCCCGATCTCGATCGGGTCCCCGGCGCGGGTCCCCGTTCCGTGGGCCTCCACGTAGTCGATGTCCGTGGGATCGATCCCGGCGTCCAGGCAGGCGCGGGTGAGCATGAGCTCCTGGCCCTCCATGCCGGGGTGGACGAACAGGCCGCTGCTCTTGCCGTCGTTGGTGGACGCGCTGCCGAGGATCTTCGCGTAGATCCGGTCCCCGTCCGCGATCGCCGCGTCCAGCGGCTTCAGGACGACGACGCCGACGCCCTCCGAGCGGACCAGGCCGTCGGCCCGGGCGTCGCCGAACTTGGTGTCGCCGTCCTTGGCGGTCATCTTGGCGGCGACGAAGGCGGCGGTCTGCTCCTCGCCGAGGATCATGCTGATCCCGGCGGCGAGCGCGACGTCCGATTCCCCGCTGCGGATGCTCTGGCAGGCGAGGTGCAGCGCGGTGAGCGACGAGGCGCAGGCCGTGTCGACGGTCACGCTCGGGCCGCGCAGATCGAGGGCGTACGAGATCCGGCCCGGGAGGGAGGAGCGCACGTCCGTGCCGACGACGGCGTAGAGGTTGCCGCGCTGCGCCGGATCCATACGGCTCCAGTAGTTGGTGCCGGTCTGCCCGACGAAGACGCCGGTGAGCGAGCCGGCCAGGCTCCGGGCGTCGATCCCGGCGTCCTCCACGGCCTCCCACGAGGTCTCCAGCAGCAGCCGG
>NZ_JBFAPH010000361.1:0-6285 GCF_040675635.1 Streptomyces sp. NPDC049577 | reverse complement strand
CGTCGCCGTTCGCCCGCCCACCGTTCATTCCGCGAATCCCTCCGAAGGAGAGCCCGTGTCTCTGCCCCTGGCCCCCGCCGAGCCGCCGTCCTCGCCGGCGGAGGAGCCCCGCCCCGTGTCCGTCTGGCCCGCTTCCACCGCCACCCTGCCCTCCGGCGCCCTCGCCGTCGGCGGCGTCGCCCTCGGCGAGCTCGCCGACCGCTTCGGCACCCCCTCGTACGTCGTCGACGAGGACGAGGTCCGCGCCCGGGCCCGCGCCTGGCGGGCCGCGCTGCCCGGCGCCGACGTCGCCTACGCCGGCAAGGCGTTCCTCTCCCGCGCCATGGTCCGCTGGATCGCCGAGGAGGGCCTCTCCCTCGACGTCTGCTCCGCCGGCGAGCTCGAACTCGCCGCGCACGCCGGCTTCCCCGCCGACCGCATCGTCCTGCACGGCAACGCCAAGAGCCCCGAAGACCTGCGCACCGCCCTGCGCCTGGGCGTCGGGCGCATCGTCATCGACAGCACCGGCGAGATCACCCGCCTCGCCGCCCTCGTCCCGCCCGGCGAGCGCCAGAAGGTTCTGGTCCGCGTCGTCCCCGGCGTCACCGCCGGCGCCCACGCCGCCGTCCGCACCGGCGTCGAGGGCCAGAAGTTCGGCCTCCCCGTCGCCGGCGGCGAGGCGGAGGACGCCGTGGCCCGCGTCCTCGGCCAGCCCCGCCTCGAACTCGTCGGCCTGCACTGCCACCTCGGCTCCCAGATCGCCTCCGTGGCCCCCTATGTCACCGCCGTCCGGCGCCTCGTCGCCCTCCTCTCCCGCCTCCGCGACACCCACGGCGTCACGTTCCCCGAACTCGACCTCGGCGGCGGCTTCGCCATCCCGCACCACGACGGCGATCCCGCCTTCTCCCCCGCCGTCTACGCGGACCGCGTCCGCGCCGAGCTCACCCTGCGCTGCGCCTACGCCGACTTGCCCGTCCCGCGTCTGACGGTCGAGCCGGGCCGCTGGATCGCCGGCCCGGCGGGCGTCGCCCTCTACCGCGTCCTCGCCGTGAAGACCACCGGCTCGCGGACCTTCGTCGCCGTCGACGGCGGCATGAGCGACAACCCCCGCCCCGCCCTCTACGGCGTCCGCTACACCGTCCGCCTGGCCGGCCGCGTCTCCGTCGTCCCCTCGCGGTCCATGACCGTCGTCGGCCGCCACTGCGAGGCCGGCGACATCCTCGCCGAGGACGTGCCGTTGCCGGGCGACCTCCGGCCGGGCGACCTGCTGGCCGTCCCCGCGTCCGGGGCGTACCAGGTGTCGATGGCCTCGGCGTACAACATGATCGGGCGGCCCCCGGTGGCCGCCGTGTCCGGCGGCCGGGCCCGGCTGCTGATCCGCCGCGAGACGGCGGAGGATCTGCGGGCGCGTGACGTGGGCGAGTAGGCGCCCGTGACGGTCACGGTCTCGCCGCACGGCCAGGTGGGCAGCCCGACGTCCGGCCCGAGCGAGCGGTAGTCGGCGAACCGGCGCACGCCGCAGCGGCCGCAGGTGAGGGTGGAGCCGTTCACGTCCCAGTACGGGTGCGGGCATCCGGTACCGGTCACGACTCGGCCTGCCGCCGGGCCCGCCACGCGCGCTTGACGGTCTGCGTGTAGGCGGTGTGGGTGGGGTTCCCCGTGACGTGCTTGAGGATCCACAGCGTGCCGTCCGCCGGGTCTGCGGTGCGCCGCGAGCCGTGGCCGCAGGAGTCGCACTCCTGCGCGTAGGTGTGCTCGGTGGCCCGCCGCCCGTCGTCCCGTGGCTGCACCAGCCATACCGGCCCGGCGGGGGCCCCGGCCGACCACCGGTTGGCCTCCCGCACCTTTTCGCTGAGTTCCGCGTCCCGTCGGCCTGTGTCCATGTTCACCCTTTACGTGCGTTCACTGACTGCACACAAAGCGTTGCTGTGCGGGACTAGCATCGGAAGGGGTCAGCCGATGACAACGGGCTTGTGAGCAGGGGGAGTTAGGCCATGGCCAACGGTGGCGAGGCGAGGCGGTTCGGGCAGGCGAAAGTGGGCTGGGAGTTCTTCGGCTCGGAACTCAAACGGTGCCGGGAGGGCGCAGGGCTGACCCAGCAGGAGCTGGGGGCGAAGGTGTTCTGTTCGGGTTCCTACATCGGCCAGATCGAAGCGGCGCTGCGCAAGCCGCAGCTCGAACTGGCGGAGCGGATCGACGCGGAGCTGGAGACGGACGGGTTCCTGGCGCGGATGTGCAAGCGACTGATCGACAGCTCGCCGCATGTCCACTACTTCGCGGAGGTGGCGTACCTGGAAGGTCTGGCCATCAGCATCAGGGAGTACGCGCCCATCTACGTCCCGGGCTTGTTGCAGACGGCCGCCTACGCCCGGGCCGTCATGCTGGCCACACGGCCCACCATGCCGGAGGAGCAGCTGGAGGAGCGCATCGCCGCTCGCCTCGACCGCGCCCGGAGCCTCACGCATCCAACAGAGCCCATGTTGTGGGTGGTGCTGGACGAGAACGTGATTCGTCGGCCGGCCGGTGGTTCTGATGTGATGCACGGGCAGCTGACGCACATTGCGGAGATGGCAGTGCGGCGCCGCGTCATCGTCCAGGTTCTGCCTTTCTCGTCGGGTGCTCCAGCGCTGGCAGGGATGCTCACGCTCATGACGTTCGAAGATTCCCCGCCCGTGGCCTACGCCGAGGGCCCGAGGACCGGAACCCTCGTCGACGATCCAGCTGCGGTCGCCCATTTGGAACTGTCCTACGATCTGGTCCGGGCCGCCGCATTGCCGCCGGAAGCGTCCCTGCGCCTGATCCAGTCGGCGGCGGAGGAATACGCGAAATGAATGCAGATCTCAGCGCCATAGCGTGGCGGAAGAGCTCCTACAGTGACGGCCACGGCGGCAGTTGCGTCGAGGTGTGTGACGCCTTACCCGGCGCGATACGCGTCCGCGACAGCAAGGCCCCTGTTGGGCCGGTGCTCGCCCTCGTGCCCGCCTCCTGGGCGCGGTTCGTCTCGGCCGTCAAGGCCGCCACCCTCCTGACCGTCCCATCGCGTTGAGAAGCCGGTCCTGCGCGGACGCGCCCGGCGCCCCCGTCGCCGGCCCGTAGTAGCGGTCGCTGTCCGCGATCGGGCTTTCGCTGACACCGCCGTAGATCCACTCGAAGTTGTCGAGGATCCAGCGCACCGTGCGCGCGTCGAGCCGTTCGTCCAGCCGTACCGCGCGGGCGAGGTCCCACGTGTGCGTGACCGCGTCGACCACGTACAGGCCGAGCAACTGCCTGCCCGGCACCGGACCGAACGGGTAGTCGACGATCCGGTCGAGCGCACCGGCGGCGCGGAACGCGGCCCGGCACTCGGCCACCGCGTCCCGGTAGATGGTCACCGGGTCGCCATCCAGCACGCCCTGGTCCAGGTTCGCCATGAACTCCGCGCTGCTGCCGCCGCGCAGCAGTGCGGTGTAGATGCGGCTGCCTTGGATCACGTGGTGGGCCAACTGCCGCACGTTCCATTCGGTGCAGGGTGTGGCGTCCTCCCAGGACGTGTCCGGTACGGCCCGCAGCCGATCGCCGAATCCTTCCGCCGCGGTGTCGAAGTAGCCGAGCAACATGCTGTCCGTGTCATGCATGATGCCCAGTCTGGCGACCACGCGAGGCCGCTTCCGGCGGGAATCGGACCTCCATATGGGGCGGGATCAGTGCGGCGCGACGAGCCCCATCTCGTAGGCGGTGATGACGAGCTGCACCCGGTCCCGGGCGTCCAGTTTGGTGAGCAGCCGGGACACGTGCGACTTGGCGGTGGCCACCGTGATGTGGAGGTCCTCCGCGATCTCCGTGTTGGACCGGCCGCGGCCGACCAGGGTCAGGACCTCCCGTTCCCGCTCGGTGATGCCCTCGACCGGCCGCGGCGGGCGGACCGGCGGAGCGGCCGGCTCGCGGACGAAGTCCGCGATCAGACGGCGCGTCACTCCGGGGGCGATCAGCGCGTCGCCCGCGGCGACCACGCGGACCGCCGCGAGGATGTCGTCCAGCGCCATGTCCTTGACCACGAAGCCGCTCGCGCCGGCGCGCAGCGCGCCGTAGACGTGGTCGTCCTCGTCGAAGGTGGTCAGGACGAGGACGCGGGCGGCCGACGGGCCGGCCGTGATCAGGCGGGTGGCCTCGATGCCGTCCATGCCGGGCATGCGGATGTCCATCACCACCACGTCCGGGCCGACGTCCTCGGCGAGTCGGACCGCCTCCGTGCCGGTGGCGGCCTCGCCGACGACCTCCAGGTCGGGGTGGTCGGCCATGAGGACACGCAGACCGGTCCGCACCAGCGGCTGGTCGTCGGCGAGGACGATCCGGACGGTCATCGGGCCTCCACCGGAACCCGGATTGAAGAAGCGGCCAGCGGAAGCGGCAACCGGGCCGCTACCCGGAAACCCCCCTCGGGACGCGGGCCCGCGCTGAGCCGCCCGTGCAGCAGAGCGGCGCGCTCCCGCATGCCGACGATGCCGAAGCCCGAACCGTTCACGGTGGTGCCACGGCCGTCGTCGACGACCTCCAGGGACAGTTCCTCGTCCCCGTAGTCGATGGTCAGCCGGCACCGCCCGGTGCCCGCGTGGCGGACCACGTTGGTCAGCGCCTCCTGCACGATGCGGTAGGCCGACAGGTCGATGTCGGCGGGCAGGGGGCGCCGGTCCCCGCGCAGGCGCACCTCGACCCGTACCCCCGCGTCGGCGGTCGCGGCCGTCAGCCGTTCGATGTCCGCCAGGCCCGGCAAGGGATCGGTGGCCGTGGTGTCGCGGTCGGCCTGGCGGAGGGACACCAGGGTGCGTCGCAGGCCCGACAGGGTCTCCCGGCTGGTGGTCTCGATGGCGCGCAGGGCCTCGCGGGCCTCCGCGGGCTGGGTCTGGATGACGCGGCTGCCCACACCGGCCTGGATGGCGATGATGCCGATGCTGTGCGCGACCGCGTCGTGCAGCTCCCGTGCGATCCGCAGCCGTTCGGCGGTCACGGCCTCGGCCACCTCCTGCGCGCGCAGCGCCACCGCGTGCTCGCGGCGCTCGCGGCTCAGCAGACCGGCCATGCAGGACGCGGCCATCGCCAGGAGGGCGATCACGCCGTTGACGGCCAGGGCGTCGCCGTGCGCGAAGCCGCCGATCACCAGCAGTTGGACGGTGAAGGACACGGCCACGGCGGCGGTCGCGGCACGTCGCGGGCGGTTGGCGACGATGACGCCCAGGATCAGGTCCACGGCCAGATATGCCAGGAACTCGCCCTGGTACGACGCCGTCCCGCTCCCGTGGGCGGAGCTCGGGGGGCCGGCCACCACGACGGTGGACCCGAGGAGGGCCACGGCCAGCGCCGGGAGCGGCATCCGTCGCACCGCGCCGGCGAGCAGGCTCGCGGCCAGCAGTCCCCCGACGCCGTGGACGGTGCCCGAGGCCCGTGGCGCGGCCCCGGTCAGCAGAGCCGTCATGAGGAGGTAGCAGACGCCCCCCGCCCAGGCCACGGCCTTCGTTCCCATCGCATTCACGCCGCGAGACTAACCGGCCGTCATCTGCGCGAACATCCGCCCGGGGACGTACGCCCACGGGCGAACCCGGCCCCCGCGATTGCCGCCCGCGGCCCCATGCCCGGACAGGGGTCCGCCCGGCAGTGTGGGTGCCGTGATCGAAGTCAGCGAACTCACCAAGCGATACGGAAGCAAGACGGCCGTCGAGGGCCTGTCCTTCACCGTGCGGCCCGGCCGGGTCACCGGATTCCTCGGGCCCAACGGGGCGGGCAAGACCACCACCCTGCGGGTGATCCTCGGGCTGGACGCCCCCACCACCGGCGCCGCGACCGTCAGCGGCGTCCCCTTCCGCCGCCACCCGCGCGGCCTGCGGCACGTCGGCGCCCTCCTCGATGCCGGCCAGGTCCACGGCGGGCGCAGCGCCACGGCCCATCTGTCCGCCCTGGCCCGCAGCAACGGCATCCCGCGGCGGCGGGTGGACGAGGTGCTCCGGGAGGTGGGGCTGACCGAGGCGGCGAACCGCCGCATCGGCGGGTTCTCCCTCGGCATGAAGCAGCGGCTGGGCATCGCCACCGCCCTGCTCGGCGACCCGCCGGTGCTCCTGTTCGACGAGCCGATCAACGGCATGGACCCGGAGGGCGTCCTGTGGGTGCGCCGGCTCTTCCGGCGGCTGGCCGCCGAGGGGCGCACGGTGTTCCTCTCCAGCCATCTGATGTCGGAGATGGAGAACACTGCCGACGAGCTCGTCGTCATCGGCCGGGGCCGTCTCATCGCCGCCGAGCCGCTACGGGACTTCGCGGCCCGCGGCACCCGGCGCGGCG
>NZ_JBFAPH010000360.1:0-6299 GCF_040675635.1 Streptomyces sp. NPDC049577 | reverse complement strand
GACTGGCAGGCCGTGGACGAGGCGCTGGCCCGGGTGCACCGCGACCACGGCATCCCCGACGTGGTCATCGCCAACGCCGGCATCAGCGTCCGGCAGCTCCGCGCTGAGCTCACCCCGCACCCGGTCCGCGAAGGCGTCGCGGGCGGCGGGATCCGGACGCCCGCCCCGGTGCCCGGGGAGGTGGCCGGCGTGATGGTGTGCGGCGGGGCGCGCGAGGCGGCGCACGCTCGTACGGGCGCGACGGCAGGCGAGACGGAGAACGAACACGGCGACCTCGCGGTGGCTCGAAGTGACCGCTGGAACGTAGTACCAACCAGCCAGTAGGTACAGACTCTGGCGAGAACTTCACTCACCGGCACCCCGTACATCACCCGAAAACACCCGAACCCCACACCCGGCAGTGATAGCCCGCGCCGCCCCGCGCACAATGGGCCCGTGCCGACACCCACCGAGCAGCAGCGGCAACGACGCCGCACCGGCTCCGCCCCAGCGCCCCAGTCCTCGCCCTTCGTGGACCTGACCCGGGCGGAGTGGAGCGCGCTGCGCGAGAACACGCCCCTGCCGCTGACCGCCGAGGAGGTCGAGCGGCTCCAGGGGCTCGGCGACGTCATCGACCTCGACGAGGTGCGGGACATCTACCTGCCGCTGTCGCGGCTGCTCAACCTCTACGTGGGCGCGACCGGCAATCTGCGCGGGGCGCTGAACACCTTCCTCGGCGAGAAGGGCACCCAGCACGGCACGCCCTTCGTCATAGGCGTGGCGGGCAGCGTCGCGGTCGGCAAGTCGACCACCGCCCGGCTCCTCCAGGCCCTCCTCGCCCGCTGGCCCGAGCACCCGCGCGTGGAGCGCGTCACCACGGACGGCTTCCTGCTGCCCAACGCGGAGCTCCAGCGGCGCGGCCTGATGTCGCGGAAAGGTTTCCCCGACTCCTACGACCGCCGGGCCCTCACCCGGTTCGTCGCGGACGTGAAGGCCGGCAAGGACGAGGTCTCCGCCCCGGTCTACTCCCACCTGGTCTACGACATCGTCCCGGGCGAGCGGCTGACCGTGCACCGCCCGGACATCCTGATCGTCGAGGGCCTGAACGTGCTCCAGCCCGCCCTGCCGGGCAAGGACGGCCGGACCCGGGTCGGGCTCGCCGACTTCTTCGACTTCAGCGTCTACGTGGACGCGCGGGCGGAGGACATCGAGCGCTGGTACTACGAGCGCTTCAAGAAGCTCCGCGCCACCGCCTTCCAGGACCCCAACTCCTACTTCCGGCGGTACACGGAGGTCTCGGAGGAGGAGGCGCTGGAGTACGCGCAGCGGAACTGGCGCACGATCAACAAGCCGAACCTGCTGGAGAACGTCGCCCCGACGCGGGGCCGCTCCAATCTGATCCTGCGCAAGGGCGCGGACCACAAGGTGCAGCGGCTGTCGCTGCGGAAACTCTGAACACCCGGAAGGGGGGCGCGGGGCCGCGCCCCGCACCCCCCTTCCGGCGCGAGGACTAACCCAGCGCGGACTTCACGACGTCGGCCAACCGCTGCGCGACAGCCCGCGCCTGCTCGATGTCGGCCGCCTCGACCATGACCCGCACCAGCGGCTCCGTGCCCGAGGAGCGCAGCAGCACCCTGCCCGTCGAGCCCAGCTCGCGCTCGGCCGCGTTGACCGCCTCGGCGAGCTCCTCCGACTGGCCGACGCGCGACTTGTCGACGTCGCGGACGTTGATGAGGACCTGCGGCAGGCGCTCCATGACACCGGCCAGCTCGGCGAGCGAGCGGCCCGTGGCGGCGACGCGGGCGGCCAGCATGAGACCGGTCAGCGTGCCGTCACCGGTCGTGGCGTGGTCCAGGACGATGACGTGGCCGGACTGCTCACCGCCGAGGGCGAAGCCGTTCGCCTTCATCTCCTCCAGGACGTAGCGGTCGCCGACCGCGGTCTGGACGAGGGCGACGCCCTCGCGCTCCATGGCGAGCTTGAAGCCCAGGTTGGACATCACGGTCGCGACGACCGTGTTCTTGCGCAGCGTGTCCGCCTCGCGCATGGCGAGGGCGAGCACGGCGAGGATCTGGTCGCCGTCGATCTCGTTGCCCGCCGCGTCGACGGCCAGGCAGCGGTCGGCGTCACCGTCGTGGGCGACGCCCATGGCGGCGCCGTGCTCGACGACGGCGGCGCGCAGCTTCTCCAGGTGGGTCGAGCCGCACTCGTGGTTGATGTTGAGGCCGTCGGGGTCGGTGCCGATGGTGACGACCTCGGCGCCGGCGCGCGAGAAGGCCTCCGGCGAGACGCGCGAGGCGGCGCCGTGGGCGCCGTCGATGACGACCTTGAGGCCGTCGAGGCGGTTCGGCAGGACGCCGATCAGGTGGGCGACGTAGTTGTCGAAGCCCTGGTCGTAGTCGCGGACGCGGCCGACGCCGGCGCCGGTGGGCCGGTCCCAGGGCTCGCCGGAGGCGTGCGCCCGGTAGGTCTGCTCGATGCGGTCCTCCAGCTCGTCGGCGAGCTTGTGACCGCCACGGGCGAAGAACTTGATGCCGTTGTCGGGCATCGGGTTGTGGCTCGCGGAGAGCATGACGCCGAGGTCCGCGCCGAGCGCTCCGGTGAGGTAGGCGACGGCCGGCGTGGGCAGCACGCCCACCCGCAGGACGTCGACGCCCGCGCTCGCGAGACCGGCCACCACGGCCGCCTCCAGGAACTCCCCGGACGCGCGCGGGTCACGGCCCACCACCGCGACCGGGCGATGGCCCTCGAACGTACCCGCCTCGGCCAGCACGTGCGCCGCCGCGACCGACAGGCCGAGCGCGAGCTCCGCCGTCAGATCGGCGTTGGCGACACCGCGCACACCGTCCGTACCGAAGAGTCGTCCCACTGGTGTCCTCCGTAAAACGCGGGAGTGCGGGGCCCGGCGTGAGCCCCCGAACAAGGTGTCGAGTCGTGGACCGGGGCGTGACCACCGGGTGTTCCCCGGGCATACGTACGCCCCGTGCCGCCGATAGCCGAACGCCCCGGCGGGCACAGTGCGTGCCGCCGGGGCGTTCGAGCAGAAGCAGCGAACCGCGTGATTAGCGCTTGCTGTACTGCGGAGCCTTGCGGGCCTTCTTCAGACCGGCCTTCTTGCGCTCGACCGCACGGTCGTCGCGCTTGAGGAAGCCGGCCTTCTTCAGCGGGCCGCGGTTGTTGTCGACATCGGCCTCGTTGAGCGCACGGGCCACGCCCAGGCGCAGGGCGCCGGCCTGGCCGGACACGCCGCCGCCGGAGATGCGGGCGATGACGTCGTAGCGGTCGTCGAGCTCGAGCACCTTGAAGGGCTCGTTGACTTCCTGCTGGTGCACCTTGTTCGGGAAGTAGTCCTCGAGGGTGCGACCGTTGATCTTCCACTTGCCGGAGCCCGGAACGATCCGGACGCGGGCGATGGCGTTCTTGCGACGGCCCAGGCCGGCAGCCGGCTGCGGCTCACCGAAACGGGAAGCGAGCGACTCGGAGGTGTACTCCGTCTCGACGACCTCGGTCTCGGTGGTGTACTCCTCGACGCCCTCGAGGGGGGTCTCGGCGGTGGTCTCAGCCACGATTCTCCTCAGATTCTCTCTCGTCTTAGGCGGTGGCCGGGACTAGCCCTGCTTGACCTGGGTGATCTCGAACGGAACAGGCTGCTGAGCCGCGTGCGGGTGCTCGGAGCCCGAGTACACCTTGAGCTTGGTGAGCATCTGACGGCCGAGGGAGTTCTTGGGCAGCATGCCCTTGATCGCCTTCTCGACGGCCTTCTCGGGGTTCTTGTCGAGCAGCTCGTCGTAGCGGACGGAACGCAGACCACCCGGGAAGCCGGAGTGGCGGTACGCCATCTTCTGGGTCCGCTTGTTGCCGGACAGGTGCACCTTGTCGGCGTTGATGATGACGACGAAGTCACCCATGTCCATGTGCGGGGCATACACGGGCTTGTGCTTGCCACGCAGCAGGGAGGCGGCAGTGGAGGCCAGACGGCCCAGGACGACGTCCTGCGCGTCGATGACGTGCCACTGGCGCGTGACATCGCCGGGCTTGGGGCTGTACGTACGCACGGTCGTAGCCTTCGCTTCTTTGTGAATGGGTCCTGTACAAGGCCACCCTGACGATCACAACAGCGTTGGCCGCAGTCGGGGACGCAACCCGAGTGCCTGCCGGCTGGTCATCGGTCCGGTGGACCGGCGTAAGGGCCCCTCACGTGAGATCGAGCAAGCCAATACGCATAACGAACCCACAGACTACCGGGCGCCCTGCGGGCGGGTCAAAACAGGCGCTCGCCCCCCGTTCCGCGCGCCCTGCACCGCACCAGGACGCCCCTCAGCGCTGCCGCGCCACGCGTGATTCGTCCCACACCGGCTCGGAGGCCTCCCGGACGCGCCCGTCCGCGCCGAAGACCAGGAAGCGGTCGAACGAGCGGGCGAACCAGCGGTCGTGGGTCACGGCGAGGACCGTGCCCTCGTAGGCCTCCAGGCCCTCCTGGAGGGCCTCCGCGCTCTCCAGGTCGAGGTTGTCCGTGGGCTCGTCCAGGAGGAGGGCCGTCGCGCCGGCCAGCTCCAGCAGCAGGATCTGGAAGCGGGCCTGCTGGCCGCCGGAGAGCTTCTCGAAGGGCTGGTCGCCCTGGCGCTCCAGCTCGTAGCGGCGCAGGACGGACATGGCACCGCCCCGGTCCTTGGCGTGCTCGGTCCACAGGATGTCGACCAGGGTGCGGCCCATCAGCTCAGGGTGGGCGTGGGTCTGGGCGAAGTGTCCGGGGACGACCCGCGCGCCGAGCTTCCAGGCCCCCGTGTGCGCGACCGGGTTCGCCGTGTCGCCGGCCAGCAGCCGCAGGAAGTGGGACTTGCCCGAACCGTTCGAGCCCAGGACGGCGACCCGCTCGCCGTAGAAGACCTCCAGGTCGAAGGGGTGCATGAGCCCCGTGAGCTCCAGCTTTACGCAGGTCAGGGCGCGTACGCCGGTACGGCCGCCGCGCAGCCGCATGCGGATGTCCTGCTCGCGCGGGGGCTCCGGCGGCGGACCGGCCTCCTCGAACTTGCGCAGCCGGGTCTGGGCCGCCGCGTAGCGGGAGGCCATCTCGTGGCTGACGGCCGCCGCCTGGCGCAGGTTGATCACGAGCTTCTTCAGCTGGGCGTGCTTCTCGTCCCAGCGCCGGCGCAGCTCCTCGAAGCGGGCGAAGCGCTCCTTGCGGGCCTCGTGGTACGTGTCGAAGCCGCCGCCGTGCACCCAGACGTCGCTGCCCGCCGGGCCCGGCTCGACACTGATGATCTTCTCGGCGGCGCGGGCGAGCAGCTCGCGGTCGTGGGAGACGAAGAGGACCGTCTTCTTCGTCTCGCGCAACCGCTCCTCCAGCCAGCGCTTGCCCGGGACGTCGAGGTAGTTGTCCGGCTCGTCCAGCAGCAGCACCTCGTCCGTGCCGCGCAGCAGGGACTCCAGCACCAGCCGCTTCTGCTCGCCGCCGGAGAGGGTGCGCACCTGGCGCCACTGGGCCTGCTCGTAGGGGACGCCGAGGGCGGCCATCGTGCACATGTCCCACGTGGTCTCGGCCTCGTAGCCCTGTGCCTCGGCCCAGTCGGCCAGGGCCTGGGCGTAGGCCATCTGCGCGGCCTCGTCGTCCACGGTCATGATCGCGTGCTCGGCCCTGTCGACCGCCTCGGCGGCGGCCCGGATGCGCGGGGAGGCGACGGAGACCAGCAGGTCACGGACTGTACGGTCGTCCCGCACGGACCCCACGAACTGCGGCATCACGCCGAGCCCGCCGCTGACCGTGACCGAGCCGCCGTGCGGGCGGAGCTCGCCGGCGATCAGTTTCAGCAGGGTCGACTTGCCCGCGCCGTTGGCGCCGACCAGCGCCACCGAGGCGCCCTCACCGACCCGGAACGACACGTCGCCGAGCAGCGGCCTCCCGTCCGGCAGGTCGTACTCCACATGCGCTGCTTCGACGTGTCCCATGGCTAAGGATTCTGGCGCCTCCCGGAGCCGTCACCAAGCGGTTTACGATGCACGCCATGAGCTTTGGGCAGGGAGGGGCGTTCGGGCCCCCGGAGGAACCGGATCCGGCGAACCCGCAGTGGGGGCCGCCCCCGCCGCCTCCCATACCCGGGCAGCCCCAGCCGGGTCAGCCCCAGCCCGGGCAGATACCCGGGCAGCTCCCGCCGCAGCACCTGCCGCCGGCCCAGCCCCAGCCGTACCAGCACTCGCCGGGCTGGCCGCCGCACCCCGCGGCCGTGCCGCCGGCCGAGCCGACCCCGGACTGGGCCGCCCTCGCCGCCGACAACGAGGCGCGCGGCCGGCGCCGCAAGTGGCTGATGATCGGCGGCGGCGTC
>NZ_JBFAPH010000359.1:0-6319 GCF_040675635.1 Streptomyces sp. NPDC049577 | reverse complement strand
GCCGCCTACCACGACGCGGACGCGGTGCCCGCGATGCCGGCCCCGCACGACGTCCGGCGCCCGGTCCGGCTGCTCTCCGGCCTCTACGTCTGCGGGTCCTGGCCCTCCAGGGCGGCCACGAGCGGCGCGGCGAGGGCGAGGAGGACGAGCAGGCCCAGCACGGCGGCGGCCACGAGCGCGGACTTGCGCGCCCGCAGCCGGCGCCAGACCTGCCGGGCGCCGGAGGCGGACGGCGCGGGAGCCGCCGCCTCCGGTTCCTGCGCGGGTTCCCGGGCGGTGAGGAGCGCGGTCACTTGACGGCGACCTGCGAGACGTCGAGCACACCGGTCCAGTCGCTGATCACGACGTTCTTGACGTCCTTGCCGACCAGCCGCTTGTAGACCGGGTGGAAGAGCGGGACGGTCAGGGCCTGCTCGCCGATCGCGCTGTCGAGGGCGCCCCAGCGCCGGCCGGCGGCGCCCAGGTCGGTGATCTTGTTGATCGCGTCGATCTCGTCGTTGACCTTGGGGTCGTCGAGCTGGGCGGTGTTGAAGTTGGCGCCGTCCTTGACGATCTGGCGGCCGTCGAAGATGGGCGCGAGGAACGGACCGCCGGAGGGCCAGTCGGCACCCCAGTGGGCGAGGAAGAGACCCGGCTGCTTGGCGACGTTGTGGATGCGCTCCTTGTAGTCGTTGTCCTCCAGGCCCTCCAGCTTCACCGTGATGCCGGCCTGCTTGAGCCCGGCCTGGACCGCGGTGGCGATCTCGGGGCTGGTCTCGAAGTCCTGGGCCGTGGAATGGGTCAGGGTGATCTCCAGCCCGTCGCCGTGACCGGCCTCCTTCAGCAGCTCCTTGGCCTTGTCCGCGTTACCGGTCTTCCCGGCCGGGAAGTGGTCGTACGGGGTGTAACCGAAGGACTTCTGGTTGGGCAGGAAGGTGGTGGCCGGCTCGGCGAGCGAGGAGCCGCCGGCGGCGTTGACGACGCTGGTGCGGTTGATCGCGTAGGAGATGGCCGCGCGCACCTTCGGGTCGTCGAAGGGCTTCACCTTCGGGTTGAAGGCGAGGTAGCTGGTCTGGCCGAAGTGGCCGGTGCCGACGCGGGCGGCGAGCTTGGGGTCGCCGGCGACCTGGGCCAGCTCGGCCGGGCCGAGGTTGGTGTCGGTGGTGACCGCGGCGGCGTCGGCGCCCTGGGCGCTCGCGAGCCGCTGGTTGATGACGGCGGAGGACAGGCCGGCCTTCACGTCGATCGTGTCGGGGTAGGCGTGCCGCTCCTTGTCGGTCTCCTCCGACCAGTTCGGGTTGCGCTCCAGCAGCAGCCGCTCGCCGTCGCCCGTGTTCTTGACGACCTTGTAGGGGCCGGAGGAGACGGGGTGCTCCTCGTACTTGGTGCCGGTGTCCTTGGCCTTGGGGACGGGCGCGAACTGGGTGGAGGTGGCGAGGAAGGGGAAGTCGCCCTCGGACTTGCGCAGGTGGAAGACGATGGTTCTGGCGTCGGGCGTCTCGATGGAGTCGAGGCCCTTGGCGTCCTTGTAGGGGCCCTGGTAGGTGTCGCCGCCGACGAGCCAGTCGCGCAGGTAGGGGGCGCCGCCGGAGAGTTCGGGGGCGAACGAGCGCTCGATGCCGTACTTGATGTCGGCGGAGGTGATGGGCGAGCCGTCCTCGTACTTCAGCCCGTCCTTGAGCGTGTAGGTCCAGACCTTCGCGTCCTCGCTGGCCCGGCCGGTGTCGGTGGCGAGGTCGGGGACGACCTTGGTGCCCTCGGCGCCGTTCTCCCGGTTGCGGGTGGTCAGCGTGCGGAAGACGAGCGAGGGGATGTTGCCGCCGCCGGAGGTGTAGAGGCGCGCGGGGTCGAAGTCCTGCTGCGGCTCCCGGTTGAGGACGGTGAGCGTGCCGCCCTTGTGGGGCGCGCCCTGGGCACCGCCGCCCTGCGCTCCGTCGCCGCTCTTCTCCGGGCCGCAGGCCGCCGCGCCGCCGATCAGGGCCGCGGTGACGGCTGCCGTGGCGACACGGCGGGATATGAGGGGAAATTGACGGCGCATGACGGGAGGGGCCTTTCGCGGGTGCGAGGTGGAGGGGGGTTCCAGGCGGCGGACACCCGCGGCAGGCGGTGAGGAAGGTGCGCACGGCGGCGCGGTACCGCCCCGGGCGGACGCGGCGCTGGTGCGGCGCGGAGTGGCGCGGGGGCACCCCGGCGTCGGCCGGGGGGCGGAGGCGGTGTCAGCGACAGTGCACGTCGGCGACCGCGTGCGCGGCCACGCCGATCAGCGCCAGCTGGAAGCCGGCGTTCTCGGAGGCGTGGCGGTGCGACATGCCCAGAAGACTGAACGATTTTCCGACCCCGGGCAAAGGTGTCTCGCAGAGAGAGACGATTTGTCTCGTAACACGAGACAAATGATCAAGCGATCACATGTCGGGGAACGGCCAGGCGTTGGGCCGGCAGGTCTTGCCGTCGGTGGTCAGGAACTTCGTCTGCTGCATCATCACGGGCGCCAGGGCGCCGTCCTTGCGGCAGTACTCGTGGTCGTGGCCGAGCCGGTGGCCGACCTCGTGGTTGATGAGCATCTGCCGGTAGGCGTACATGTCGTCGCCGTAGGTCTGGGCGCCCTGGGCCCAGCGATAGGCATTGATCATGACGCGGTCGGTGGCGGCGGAGTCGCAGGAGACGTTGTCCTCGGTGGTGTCCAGCCCCGACTTGGCGCACCAGGCGGCCGTGGTGCGCGGGCTGGCCAGGGTGACGACGAAGTCGGCGTCGCCCGAGGAGACGCGCTCGAAGGTGAGCCGGCCGCCGTGGCCCCAGCTGCGGTCGTCGTTGAGGGTGCGGTGCACGGCGGTGGCGAAGAGTTCGCCGTCGATCGGCAGCCCCTTCTCGACGTCGACGCGGTAGCGCCACACGTGCCCCTTGCCGGGGGCCTTGTCGTCGCCGGGAACGACCTGGAAGTCTCCGGAGGCGCTGGCGCCCGGGTCGAGCGGGTACTTGCGGGCCATCTGCTGCTCGTAGGTGATCGGGACGGGCACCTCGGCGCCGTGGGGCGTCGGGCGGTTGTCCGAACGCGAGGCGGGGCCGTCGCCGTCCCGCGCGCCGAGACCGGCGGCGTGGGCCTGGGCCTTGTCGTCGGCGCTGTCGTTGACCTGTCCGGCGATCGTGACGGCCAGCACGGCCGTCACCAGGGCGGCGGCGACACCGGTCACCGTCCGCACCACGCCGCTGCCGCCCCGGTGCCCGCTGCTCGCCGCGGCCGTGCCGGCCAGGGTCCGGCGCGGCACAGGAACACGCGGACGGGTGACGCGGTCAACGTTTGACGGCGCCTCCCCCGGGGCTGTGTCTCCCGCCGAGTGCCCCCCTGTGTTTCCCTGCATGGAACCGTCCGTGGGTGTGTCGCCGGTCCGGCCGGCCGGGGGGACGACCGTGGGGGCCACGGCCTGGTTGCGCTGGGTGCCGATGACGCCCCAGCCGAGCACCGGTGCGCGCAGCTGCCCCGGCGTTCCGGGGTGGCCGGGATGACCGGGGTGGCCGGGATGACCGGGGTGGCCCGTGCCGGCGGACGGCCGGACGGCCTCGCCGGTGGCCTGGGGCCGCTGGTGGGAGCCGGGAACGGCGGTGCCCTGGGCGGGGGACGGCGCGTGCTTCGCCGGGGCACGCCGACGGCCCGTACCGGGGGCGTCGGGCGCGGCGGGCTCGGGGGTGGCCCGGTCGGCGCGTGCGCTGTGTTTACCCACGGGGCGGGGCGCTCCGTTCAGACGACTCAGAAGACGTTGCGGCGGTGTCCGCGAGGAGTTCACGGAACGCGCGTGCCACGGCGTCCGGTTCCTCCATCATGGCGACGTGCCCCGCCTCCAGGAGCGTCAGCAGCCGTGAGTCGCGGAAGGCGCGGCTCGCGCGGCGTGCCATGCGGTAGGAGACGAGCTGGTCACGTACTCCGTACACCAGCAGAGTAGGGGCAAGCACCTTCTCCGCCTGGCGCCACAGCGAATGCTGCCCGCCCAAGGTATAGGCGTCGACGACGCCGCGCGCGGAACGCGCCATGACTTCCCAGAAATACGGCAGCTCCAGCCGCCGCGCGTACTCCTCGACCGCCAGCTCGAAGGCCTCGGGGGTCACCCGCGAGGGGTCGCCGTAGCAGAGCGAGAGCACCTCGCGGGTGCGCCGTTCGGGCGTCCATTCCCTGGTGGCGCGGGCGAACCACGCCGTCGCGCCCGGCACGGCCAGCAGCGCGGTCGGCACGGCGGTGCGCTGCGGGCGGAGCTCGGGCAGGGCCGGGGAGACGAGGGTGAGCGTGCGCACGAGGTCCGGCCGGACGGCCGCGACACGCGTGACGACGGCGCCACCCATCGAGTTGCCGGCCAGGTGGACGGGGCCGCGCTCGCTCGCGTCCAGATACCGGATGACCACGCGCGCGTAGCCGGTGATGGAGTGGTCGCCGTCGTCCGGGGGCGGGGAGTCGCCGAAGCCGGGCAGGTCGAGGGCCTCGCCGTCGACGTCGTCCGCGAGCCGCTCCATCAGCGCGGACCAGTTCTGCGAGGAGCCACCGAGCCCGTGCACGTACAGCGCGGGCGGCCGGTCTCCGGTGCGTGCGCCGCGCGGCGGCCGGGAGCGCACGGTCAGCGTGGCGCCCGGCAGCGTCACCGTGCGCAGTTCCTCTCCCTCGGCGACCCGTGAGGGCCGTCCGGGGGGAACGACGGGCACGGCCCGGGCGTCCGGCGACTCGGTCGATGACATGCGGGCAATGTTACGAGACGATCACGCCGGGACCCTTGTGGCGGCAGTCACAGATCGCCTGGCGGCGCGCGGCGGACTCTCCTAGGCTCGTACACAGGAGGACGAAGGAGCACGAGGGCGCTCAACGGATGCTGGAAGGGATCCCATGCCTGTCGACCCGACCGATCCGGACACGTTCGTGGATGACGACACGCAAGACCCAGCTATCGACGCTACGGAGATCGACGTGGAAGCTCCCGAGGCGGACGCCGCCGAGCAGCACGCGGACCTCACTCAGCGGGAGGACGAGCCGCTGACCGAAATCGACCCGGACTCCGCCAACGAGGCGGACCGGGCCGAGCAGGCGCGGGTGGTCGAGCTGGACGAGGACGACTACCGGTGAGGCATCGGTGACCCTATCGGTCACCCTGGGCGTTCCGGGGTGACCTGGGGTCTTCTGCGCGCCTTGTCGGGATTTTGTCGGCTTCCCACAGCGGCCGGTCCATGAAATTCTCCGCTCCGACCACGCGCTGCCCGGTTACCCAAAAGTACGATGGCGGACGCGGTCCACACCGTGCACTGAACACTCATGGGAGGCGGCGTGACAGCCATCGAGCAGACCGAGGCGCGCCCACGGGGCACGCGCCTGCCGCGCCGAGCCCGACGCAACCAGCTCCTGGGCGCGGCTCAGGAGGTCTTCGTCGCGCAGGGGTACCACGCGGCCGCGATGGACGACATCGCCGAGCGCGCGGGCGTCAGCAAGCCGGTGCTCTACCAGCACTTCCCCGGCAAGCTGGACCTCTACCTGGCCCTGCTGGACCAGCACTGCGAGAACCTGCTGCACGCGGTGCGCACCGCCCTGGCGTCCACCTCGGACAACAAGCAGCGGGTGGCGGCCACCATGGACGCCTACTTCGCGTACGTGGAGGACGAGGGCGGCGCCTTCCGCCTGGTCTTCGAGTCCGACCTGACCAACGAGCCCGCCGTGCGCGAGCGCGTCGACCGGGTGTCGCTGGAGTGCGCGGAGGCGATCAGCGACGTGATCGCCGAGGACACCGGCCTGTCGAAGGACGAGGCCATGCTGCTGGCCGTCGGCCTGGGCGGCGTCTCCCAGGTGGTGGCCCGCTACTGGCTCTCCAGCGAGAGCACCGTTCCGCGCGGCACGGCCGTGCAGCTGCTCACCTCGCTCGCCTGGCGCGGCATCGCGGGCTTCCCGAAGAACGCGCCCGAGCAGCAGGGCTGAGACCAGCGGGATTCCCGGTTCCTGTTCGCTGCGAGCGTGCGGGGACCCGCCCCGGCCCGGGGTCGCACCGGGCTAATGTGTGCAGCGTACGGCGCGGCCGGTCCGCGCACCCCTCCCCTGGGCCATGCCAGGGGGACCGCAACCTTCGGAGGGACAGACCGTGGAGGTCAAGATCGGCGTGCAGCACACGCCCCGCGAGATCGTTCTGGAGAGCGGGCAGTCTGCCGAAGAAGTCGAGCGCACCGTGGCCGACGCCCTCGCCGGCAAGGCGCAGCTGCTGTCGCTGGAGGACGACCGCGGCCGCAAGGTGCTGATCCCGGCCGACCGGCTGGCGTACGTCGAGATCGGCGCAGCCGGCAGCCGTCGATCTCGACGGTCACGGAACCGTCGTCGTCGGCCATG
>NZ_JBFAPH010000358.1:0-6330 GCF_040675635.1 Streptomyces sp. NPDC049577 | reverse complement strand
GCCCTGCTCGCCGCGCCCGCCGCCTTCGCCGCGGACACCCCGGCCAAGGGCGGCGCGACCGCGTCGGCCTCCGCGCCGGCGGCAGGCGGCAAGGCCGCCGACGACGCGCACAGGACCGGGAGCACGCACTCCGCGAGCCCGGCCGCTCCGGGCACGGCGCAGGAGCCGGCCAAGCCGGCGGCGCACGCCTCCGCCACGCCGTCCGGCAAGCCGTCCGCGTCGGCGTCCGCCACGCCGTCCGCCAAGCCGACCGGCCCGGTCGAGTGCCGCGACGGCGACGAGCCGGTCTTCGACGACCAGCTCACCTCGGAGCTGACCGGTCTGCCCTCGAAGGTCGTCGCCGGCAGCGGCTGGCACCCCTTCACGCTGAACCTGGCCAACACCTCGGGCCGCAGCCACGAGCGCGTCGACCTCGGGGTCTTCGCGGCCGCGATCGACGAGAGCAACGGCGAGCCCCAGGCGGGCCACCTCAAGCTGGAGTTCAAGAACCCCGACACCGGCGCCTGGGAGGCCATCTCGCTGCGCCCAGAGGACGAGAACGCCGGCTACACCGCCTCCACCGCCGTCAAGGCCCACACCGCGTACACCCTGGACCTGCGGCTGAGCGTGGACGCGGGCGCGCCCGGTGGGACGGGCTTCGTCATCCAGGTCGGCATGTACGCCAACGGCAAGGGCGAGTGCGTCTACGCCGGCGGCCAGGACGCCTACATGTTCGACATCCTCAAGGCGAACGCGAAGCCCGGCCACGTGCCGGACGCCGAGCCGCGGCCGCAGGGCGGCAGGAAGCCGCTGCCGGCCCAGCCCGTCGGCAACAAGGTGATCACCCCCGTGGGTCACCTCGCCGAGACCGGCTCCTCCTCCGCGACGCCCACCATCGCCATGGTCGGCGGTGCCGCCGTGGTCGTCGGTGCGGGCGCCCTGTTCATGGCCAAGCGCCGCAAGTCCGGCAACACCGCCTGACCGAACCGTTCGTCGCGCGGCGGGACCGGCCGGAACGCCCCCCGCCGCGCACGATCGGCCGACTTCCGCGCACGGCCGGTTCAGCCGCGCAAGGCCGGCTCGGCCGCCGCCGTCACGGTCGCCAGCAGCGTCAGGGCCACGGCCAGGGCCAGCGCCGCCGCCGGGCCCGTCCCCAGACAGAGGACGCCGCCGCACAGCGCCCCCGTGAACATCGCGACGACCGAGACCGTCCGCCGGACCGTGGCCGCTCCCGGTACGTCCATGATCAGACCGGTCACCGTGCGCGTGAGCGCGGTGGTCACCAGATCGGGAACGGCGACCGCGAGCACGACCCCGTTCTGCAGACCCATGCCGCAGGCCAGCAGCGCGAGCAGCGACGCCTCGGCGCTGGTGCCGCGCGCCCCCTGCGCCAGGGCCGACGCGAGGGCCGCGGCCACCAGCGCGGTGTGCACGGCGGTGACCACGGCGAACAGCGATCGTGGCCGGTTCAGGCGCCGGACGAGCCGGCCCGTCGTCCAGGCCCCGACGCAGAAGGCGCCGAGGGACAGCAGCGACGCCCAGGCCGTGTGGATCCGGCTGCCCGCCAGGGCGAACCCGAGGAACACGATGTTCCCCGTCATATTGGCCACGAAGACATGGGACGGCCCCAGAAAGCTGACCGCGTCCACGACGCCGGTGACCACGGTCAGCAGCACCAGCGGGACGGGAAGCGTGCCCCGTGCCTCGTCGGCCTCGGGGGAACTCCCGGGGAAGAGCCACTCGGCGACGCGGCGCAGCGGGTCCCGCACGCGCTCACCCGGCGCGGGCGGTCCGCGGGTCGGTGACGCCGCCGGGACAGGCCAGGTGCGCGGCGTCCCAGCCGGCCAGGCGGGCCGCCGCCCGGTAGACGCTCTCGTAGAACTCCAGCACGGCGCCCACCGGGTCCTCCTCCTCGCGCGCGGCGTCGTAGTCCAGCGTCGCCAGGTGACTGCCCCGCTGCTCGCTCCAGCGGGCCGCCGCCGGCCGCAGCGGCTCGTCGGCCAGCCCCTGCGGCTCCGGCGCGGCGTAGGAGTAGAAGGCGGGCCGGGGGTAGGAGTCGTCGCCGAACCAGAATCCCGCGCTGATGACCTCGCGGGAATACGCCTCGCGGGTCACCGGGTCGACGGCCGCCGGCTGGTCGATCCGCCGGTCGGAGAACCGGGTGGCGGCGATGTCGAAGGTGTGCCAGAAGTGGTGCACCGGGCTGATCTTCCCGGAATAGCCGGCGGAGAACTCCTCCAGCACCAGGCTCACCTGGCTGAGCACCTGCCAGTAGCGGTTGACCCAGAAGGGGTCGTACGCGGCGTGCTCGGTGTCCTCGGCGAACGGCCGTCCCTTGTCGGGCAGATCGAAGGGGTGCGGATGCAGCAGGGTCACGTCGACCCCGAGCGCGTGCAGCGTCTCCAGCGTCCGGCGGTGGAAGTCGGCGACCGACCGTCCGATCAGGGAGAACGACGACGAGGCGCCGTCCAGGGTGCGCACCACCAGCCGGTGGCCGACGAAATCGAAGTCGATCGCGAAGACCGGATTGCCGTCGAACAGGCCCATCGGGCGCGTCGTGACGCCCGAGCCCGTGACGTAGTACGGCACGTTCCACCAGTGGTTGCGCCGTACGCTGCCGGCGAGCCGGATCTTGCCGACGACCTGCGCGAAACGGTGCAGGGTCTCCTTGGAGTCCTTCCAGGCGGAGAGGGGTATCGCGGGGAACATCTCCATGAAGCATCACTCCCCGAGCGAGGCTAGGCGGGCCGGAAGGACGGCGCATCCGGAGAACGGACTACACAGTTCCGGCACGCCGGGGCCGCACCGGGGCCGCACGGACACCGCACCGACACCGCACCGAAAAGGACTGGGCCATCGGGGTGACGGCGCGACAGAATCCCGGCATGATCCGCCACACCGCGGCCGTGCTCGTCGACGACCTGCTCGCCGCCCTCGACCCCCTGCCGTACCCGCGCCGCGCCCGCCACGTCGCCGAGCGTGCCCGGGAGCTGTCCGCGAGCGGCGAGCTGCCCGCGGTGCTGGACGAACTGTCACGGCGCGGGGCCTACGGGCAGGAACTCGCCGCGCTGGCCGCCGGGGCCGCCCGGGAGGCGGGCTGGCTGCGGACGCGGCTGACCGACCCCGACCCCGTCCTGCGCCGCCAGGCCGTCACCGCCGTCCGGCGCGGCCTCGTGCCGGACGGCGATGTGATCCACGCGCTCCAGGACGCGCCCGTCGCCGTCCGGCGCGCACTGATCCGGGCCGTGGTCGGCGGCCGGCGCACCGCGCTCGCCGACGCGCTCGCCCGGCCCGTCCGCGACCGCTGGGGCGACGCCGAGGCGGCCCGGCTGCTGCCCGCCTGCTCGCCGCGGGCCGTCGCCGAGCTGCTGCCCGCCCTGTTCCACGCCGTCACCGGCTGGTGCCGGCTCGCCCGCCGCCACGCGCCGCTGCTCCTGGACGAGGTGGAACGCAGGCTCACCGCGAGCGCCGACGCCGCGCGACGGGGCTGGTGGCTCACCCACGCGGCGGCCGACGCGGCCGCCGCGGAGCACGAACCCGAGCGCGTGCTCGGCCTGCTGGAGCGACTGTGCCCCGGACCGCTGCCCGGACACCTCCACGACCGGCTCCCCCTGCTCGCGACCGTGGACGCCGGCCGCACCCTCAGGCTGCTCCTGGACCCCGACCGCGCACCGGCCGGCCGGCTGTCGCCGAGCCCGGCCCTGCTGCGCGCCCTCGTCCGCCACGACCCGCCCGAACTGGCCGACCTCGCCCGCGCGCTGGGCGGCCAGGAGGACGCGCTCGCACGGCTGCTGCGCCGGCTGCCGCCGTCCCGGCGCGCCGCCTGCTACGACGCCGCCACGGCCGGGCGCGAGACCGCGCACTCCATGCTGTCCGAGAACCTCCTCGACGTGCTGCCGCACGCCCGCCGCCAGGCCGAGGCGCGGCGCATGGCCGCCCGGGCGCGCGAGCGCGGGGAGCCCTGGCAGACGGTGCTCACGTACGTCGCCCATCTGCCCCCGGCACAGGCCCGGCCGGAACTGGCGGCGGCCACCCGCCGTTCCACGGCCGACGAACGGGCCCACGCCTACCGCCTCCTGCTGCGCAACGCCGCCCGTTCCGGCGACCCGGCCGTCCTCAACGACGTCCTGGCGGGCCTGACACGGCTGCGCAACGAACAGGACCCCGTGCGCCACCAGGCGCTCGCCGCGCTGTCGCGCGTCCGCCCCGCCCTCATCACGACCGGCGCCGTACCGCACCTGGAGCGCCTCGCCACCGACGCGTTCGAGGCGCGCGACTGCTCCCACGCCACCCGCTCCGCCCTCGGCGACCTGGCCCGCGCGGTCCTGCGCGAGCACGCCGTGACCGGGGAGCCGGAACCGGCCGGGTGGGCCCTGCGCACCCTGGCCCGGCTCGCCGACGCCGGCCACCTGTGGCTCGACCGGCCCCGGCGCGGACAGGAACGGCGGCTGCTCGACGCGCTGCTGCCCACCCTCGAAGCGCGCGCGGCCAAGGCCGACTTCGCGCTCGCCGTCAGGCTGGCCGACGCGCTCGGCGAGCGCGCGCACGCCCTGCCCGAACTCCAGGACCTGCTGGCCCGGGCGGCCCGGCACGGCGACGACCACACCGCCCGCTACGCCGTCCACGCATGGCTGGACGACCCGAGGACCCGGGACGAGCGGCTGGCCGGCCTCCTCGCCCTCGACCCCTCCTACGCCACCCTGCCCCGCCCCGCCCGGACGCTCACGCTGCGCCGCACGGACCTGCTGGACGCGGTCCTGGGCGACACCCCGCCCTACGGACGCTTCCTCACCGAGGGCAGCCACTGGCTGCCGCCGGTCGGGCCGGCCGCGCGCCGGCTCCTGCCGCGCCAGCGCACCGCCCTCGCCCGGCTGCTGGAACGCGCGGCGGACGACGCCACGCTGCCCGCCTGGCAGCGCGCCGCGGCCATCCGGCAGGCCGCCTGGATCCCCGAGGACGGCACCGCGCTGCTGCGCCGCCTCGCCGACGAGCCCGACGTACCGGTGGCCGAGGCGGCGCTCGCCGCGCTCGCCGCCACGGACCGCCCCGGGGACCATCTGCCCGCCCTCCTCGCCCATGCCGGGGGCGACCGCGCCCGCGTCGCCCTCTACGCCGCCACCCGCGCGAGCCGCTACGTCGCGCCCTCCGAGCTCGCCGGGACGCTGCGCGCCCTGCTGCTGGCCGACGGCGGCGTGAAGGTGACCAGCCGCAAGGAGGCGGCGCGCCTCGCGGCCACCCAGCTGCCCGTGCGGGAGGCAGCCGCCCTGCTCGCCGAGGCCTGCCTCCATCCGGGAGCGCACCACGACGTCCAGGCGGCCGGCGTGGCGTTCACGACCGGACTGCTCGCCTGCGAGGAGGCGTGGGACCTGCTGGAGACCGCCGCCACCGGCCGCCGGGAGCTGCGCCTGGCCCTGTTCCGGACCTTCCCCGGCGACCTGCCGGGACCCTACCGGCCGCGCTACGCCGCGCTGGTACGCACCGCCGGCGACACCGACGACCCGGAGCTCGCCCGCGAGGCCCACGCGGCGCTCGCCCAGTGGGCGCACTGGGCACCCGAGGCCGTCACGACGCTGGTCGCCGCCGTCACCGACCTGGAGAACCGTGCGACCTGGCGGTCGGCCGCCGACGCGCTCCGGAAGGTGGCGATCTTCCCCGGGACCGGCGACCCGGACGCCACGGCGCTCGTCGGCGCTCTGCGCACCCTGATCGCCGCCGACGCCGTTCCCGGCACGGACGACGCCGGGCCCGACCGCGACCGGCCCGCCCGCCGACGCGTCCGCCACCTCGTCGACGGCCTGATCAGCGGCGGCCGGTGGCGCTCGTGCACCGTCGCCCCGGTCGTCCACGCCGTCGCCGAAGTCCTGGCCGCGCACGACGACTTCCTCGCCGAGGCGACAAGGCTGCTGGCCGACATCCTCGACCTGAACGCCGGGGCGCTCGCGCTGACGGACGAACTGACGCGCCTCGCGGTGCTGCACGAGGGCAGGCCGGCCCTCGCCGTCCGCACGGCGGCGACCCTCGCCACGCGCCTGCGGTCGCGCACCGGCGACGAGGAGGCGTACGCCCACGCGGCCCGGGCCCTGACCGAGAACGGCGGCCACGCCGCCGGGCTCTTCGCCGTCACCCTCACCGAGACCGGCGGCCACCGCACGAACTGGGCCGCCCCCTGGCGCGGCCAGCTGAGAACACTCCGCCGCCACGCCCACCCGGACGTACGCGACGCGGCGCTCGCACAGCTCACGGCGCCCGAGTAACCCGGCCCGCGGGCCCGGCGGCCCGGTGCGGACACCACCGGGCCGGTGCGTGGTGGTCGCTCGCCGCCGGGGCGGGAGGGGAACTGCCCGCCGCGAC
>NZ_JBFAPH010000357.1:0-6339 GCF_040675635.1 Streptomyces sp. NPDC049577 | reverse complement strand
CGCCGACCAGGATCTGCCGGCCGCCGACAGCCGGGGTGTGTGCGGGCGGGATGCACCGGCGAGCGGAAGGCCGGCGACCCTGTCCGCGTGCGGGACGTGCCACGCCGATGACGTCGCCCGCGAGAAGGCCGCCGCCGAAGCCGCCTGGGAACCGGCTCCCGCGCAGCCCCGAGCCGGAGGACGACCGCGACCGGGAGCCGGGCAGGCGCCGCGGCCTGTTCCGCCGCCGGCCTTGACCCCGGGGCAAGCCCAAGGCGACCACTTTGGCCGTCGGCCGGCGGATGGAGGCCGCCGCGGACCCTTACCAGGCCCTGGTCACCTCCGACGGCATCGCCCCGGATCACCCGGCCTGAAGCCGGAGCCGTCCGGTCAGGCCTGGAACTCGGTGAGGTCGATGGAGTGGACGTGCAAGGGGAAGCCATACACCGGGTGGACCGTTTCGCGCTCCGGCACCATGCCGAGCTTGCGCAGCACGTTCTCCGAGGCATCGTCGCCCGGGCGCACGATGCCGATGACCCGGTCGAGGCCGCGGTCCTGGAGCGCGAACTCCAGCACGGCCTGGGCGGCTTCGGAGGCGTAGCCCTGGCCCCAGAACTGTCGGCCGAGCCGCCAGGTGATCTCCACGGCAGGCAGCACCTCCGGCAGGTACTCCGGAACGGACAGACCGACGGCTCCGGCCAGCTCGCCCGAGCCCAGGAGCTCCACGGCGAAGACACCGAAGCCCTCCTCGTCCCACTCCTCCTCCCACCGCTCGACGGCCTCCGCCGTACCGTCCCCGTCGAGGACCGAGCCGTCACCGATCCAGCGCATGACCTGCGGGTCGGCGTTGATGTCCGCCATGGGGACAAGGTCGTCGTCATCCCAGCGGCGCAGGACGAGGCGTGGGGTGTGGATCTCGGTCATGGCCCCCATACTGCCCAAGACGGGGGTCGCACGGGTAATCGAGACGACCTCCCGCCTCAGGCCTCAGCGGCACGCCTGCACCGCCGGGACCCGCGCAAGCCCGACGCGCAACTCGGCGAGCGCTGTGTGCTGCGGCTCGGTGAGCTGGGCGCGGCGGCTTTTGGCGCTGGAGACCCACACGCCCGAGCTTCACGGTCACCGGTGTGGTTTCGCTATGGATCTCGTTCTGTGTCGCGTCACCGATACAGATGGAGTGATCAGCGCACAACGCCGGGGTAAACCGTCACTTTGTGTTACTATCGCTTGTTCGGGCGGCCGTGACGGCTGACGATGCTGTCCGTCCGGTTTCCCTTGGTGGTCGGCTGCTCATTCCTGCCGGGCCTTCCTCGATACGTTCCCCATGCGGAAGGCTCTTCATGAATCACCCGGACCGCCTCGGCACCTCGCACGGCGACCTCGCCCAGCCAGCGCCCCTCACTCCGACGGTGTCCCCGGTCACCTCCTTCGCCGACCTGGAACTGCCGGCCGAGGTGCTGCGAACGCTCACCGAGCACGGCGTGCGCGAGCCCTTCCCGATCCAGGCAGCCACACTGCCCAACGCTCTGGCGGGACGCGACATCCTGGGGCGCGGGCGCACCGGATCGGGCAAGACACTTGCCTTCGGCCTGCCGCTCCTCGCGCGGACGGCCGGGCGGCGCGCGGAGCCGAAGCAGCCCCTCGCTCTGATCCTCGTGCCCACCCGGGAGCTGGCCCAACAGGTCACCGAGGCGCTCGCGCCGTATGCCGACGCACTCCGGCTGCGGATGGCCACGGTCGTCGGCGGCGTGTCGATCGGCCGGCAGACCGCTGCGCTGCGCGACGGCGCCGAGGTCGTCGTCGCCACCCCCGGCCGCCTCCACGACCTCATCGAGCGCAGGGCCTGCCGCCTGGGACGGGTACGGATCACCGTCCTCGATGAGGCCGACCAGATGTGCGACATGGGCTTCTTGCAGCAAGTCACCGAGGTGCTCGACCAGGTGCAGCACGACGGCCAGCGGATGCTGTTCTCGGCCACCCTGGACCGCGACGTCGACCACCTGGTCCGCCGCTACCTCCACGACCCCGTCGTCCACTCCGTCGACCCGTCCGCAGGCGCGGTCACGACGATGGACCACCATGTGCTGGTCGTCCACGGCCCCGACCGGTACGCCGTCACCACGGAGATAGCTGCCCGCGACGGCCGCGTACTGCTGTTCCTGGACACCAAGCACGCAGTCGACCAGCTCACCCGGCATCTGCGGGCCAGCGGAGTGCACGCCGCGGCCCTGCACAGCGGCAAATCCCAGCCGCAGCGCACACGGACCCTTGCGCAGTTCAAGAACGGCCAGATCACCGTCCTGGTGGCGACCAATGTCGCGGCCCGTGGTCTGCACGTCGACGACCTCGATCTCGTGGTCAACGTCGACCCGCCCACCGACCCCAAGGACTATCTGCACCGCGCGGGCCGCACGGCCCGGGCAGGTCAGTCCGGCAGCGTCGTCACGCTGGTGCTGTCGGCACAACGCCGCGAGATGAGCCGGCTGATGGCCGAGGCCGGCATTGAGCCGAGGATCACCAAGGTGCGCTCGGGCGAGGCGGAGCTGAGCCGGATCACCGGGGCCAAGGCCCCCTCCGGCACCCCGCTCGACGGCGGGCCCGCCGCACCCCGGGCCAAGAACACCAACGCCCCCTTCCGCGGCCTGGGCACCAGCAAGGACACCTCCCGCGGCACCGGCGGCAAGTCCCGCAAGGCCGGCGAGGCCCGAATGCTCGCCGAGGCCCGCAAGGCGGCCCGGGTACGCCGCGGCGGCTGAGTGGCTGCTTTCGAACCTCGTGCTGAGTGGCTTCGGGGTCCTACGTTGGCAACGTGTCCGAGGGCATGGGGCGGGCTGGGGAGAGGATCTGTCGGGCGCGTGGTGAGCGACTGAGGCCGGGCGCCCGGCCCGCGGTTGAACCAGGAGGAAGAAGCCGCAACTTGGCGGCTGTACGGGATAGCCCGGCGTACGGCGGCGGCGCAATAGTGGGGCACCCGGCTTCACTGGCGAACTCGGTTCGCGGTGCCGTCCGTTTCTGCCAACGCACCTCGGGTGATACAGCGTCATGCGCCTGACTGCACCCTGATCTGAGCCCGACACAGGTCGGTTCCCCCTCTGTCGGCCCGGTGCCTGTGCATAAGCATCGCTGCGGAAAAGGTGCCCCACCCACCCGCCGGCGCCGGGCCTGCGGCAACTGCGCGATCCGCACACCGATTCATCACCCTGCACATGGGTCATCTGTTCGATGGCCACGTCTTCCAGCCACCGGTGAAGAGCGCCTGCGGCGGCTGGCACGGCTCGCCCTGCCCGCCAGTCACAAGTGCGGGCCGTGTTCGGCCGTGAACCGCGCCGGTCGGCGCCAGGCCGGGCGGGCTGGGGCCAGCCGGATCCGGCCTTCCGTCCGTGGGCGCCGGGGAGGTCCACTGGTGGGCGGTGTTGCGCGATGCCGTGGATGGATCGTTCGGATCGGCAGGTGTCGGGCGATGCCGGGTGCGGCGCGCGGACCGCCGGTGTGCGTTGCCGATCGTGCGAGCGAGCCGAGCCCCTTCCGACACTTCGAGACAGGAGATCGACATGCCTCCGCCCCTTGTGGCCACCCTGGACATCTACAGCACCGACCCCAACGCCTACCGTACGTTCATCAACACCATCCGGGCCCGTATCACCGTCATCCAGGGCGACCCGATCGACGTGTCCACGACCCCCGGCAGTGCCCGGCGGGTCAACATGCTCCGGCTACGGCAGAACCACCGTCGCGATCGGGAACCAGCGGATCACGGGGCTGTCACCGGCGGTAGTTGCTGAACTTATCGCTGAGGTCGACCCGTTGTGGCATGAGCGGCACCCAGGCTGGTCTTCATCGACCGGCTGCTGGCCACACTCGTGTATCTGCGGCATGGCACGACGCACGACGTTCTGGCCTGCTGGCTCGGTGTGGACCGCTCCACCATCACCCGGGCAATCGGCGAGGTGCGGCCGCTGCTGGCCGAACGCGGCTGCACCGTCGCTCCCGGGCTGCGGACACTCGCCGACGTCGTGGAGCATCTGGGCTCGAGCGGGCGGCGGGCGATCCTGGACGCCACCGAGATCAGAGTCCGTCGTCCCGCGCAGGGAACGGCCGGCCGGGACCGGTTCACCTCGGGCAAGAGCAAGCAGAACGCTGTCAAAGCCATGGTGCTCACCGATGCCGAGGGCAGACTGCTGTTCTGCGGTGAGCCCCGGCCCGGCAGTTGCCCCGACATCACCCAGGCCCGCACTTCCGGGCTCGTCGACCTGCTCGGCACGGGACCGTGGGTGGAGATCCTGGCCGATGCCGGCTATCAGGGCCTCGGTGGTCAAACCGGCGGCCGGATCGTTACCCCGCCGCACCGCAAGTTCCGCAAGAGCCCGCCCCCTTGGTACGAGGAGATGCACGCCCGCGACAAGCACGCGCACTCCTCCCGGCGGATCCGCGTCGAGCACGGCATCGCCTACCTGAAGAACTGGAGGATCCTCGCCCGCCACCACGGCCGCCGTGAAAACCTGCCGGAAACCATCCAGGCCGTCGCCGCCGTGGTCTCACATCAGCAAAGCACCACCCGGCCGTTCGCCCGAGCGGTCTGACCCGAGGACACAGCACGGCCGGCGACGCGCCACGGCCAACCGTGCACGAGGTCGTAAAGCCTGTCCCGTATCTGACCGGTTGGGGGCGCGGCGGCCAGATGCAGACGTTGGACACCGCCTCGTGTCAGCAGCATCTCGCTGCTGGTCACGAGGTCATGGGCGGCAGGGCCGATCCTCATGCCGGAGATTCGTCGGCCCTGCGTGCTCTCGACGATGGCCGGCCGGTTCGTCGCTCGCAGGGCCTTCCAGGCAAGGCTCGTCTCCTCGGTCAGGAGTTGATGTCTCTCAGGCCCAACCTGCTGCTCGAGCCAGCACACTGCGAGATGGCCGGCCTCGAAGACTTCGCCCTCGCCGTCCTGAATGCGGCGTGAGCAAAGGAACTGCACGTCGGCCGGGTGCCCGATGTCGGTCTGGGGGGCGACTGCGTTGTCCATGGTGCTGACGCCTCCGGTCGAGCCGATGCTCGCCCAGCCGCGCGACGCGCTTCCGGGTCCCGGCGCGCTGCGCGGGGGTGTGGCGTTCGAGCCGAAGTTCGACGGGTATCGGTGCCTCGTTTTCACTCCGGCCCGGGTCGGCGGTGCGGTGCTGTTGCAGTCGAGGCGCGGTGCGTTCATCCAGGGGCGCTTTCCCGACCTCGTCGCTGCAGCGCAGCAGCTGCCTCAGGGTGGACGGCGAGTTGGTGGTGTGGGAGGCCGACACGCTGTCGTTCAAGGCGCTGCAGCGCCGTGCGTCGGCCGGCCAACGTGACGTCCCCCGGCTTGCCGCGTCCATGCCCGCGCACTTCATCGCCTTCGAGGTTCTCCAGCTCGGCGGCCAGGAGCTGCTCAACCGGCCCTACGGCGAGCGGCGCGCCGTGCTGGAGGCGTTGTTTACCGAGCGCGCTCTGGCGCCGCCGTGGACGCTGTGCCCGATGACCACCCTGAGCATCCTCTGTCGGAGTACGAGGCGTTGCCGGTCGCGACCATGACTCACGCCCGGGCGGGGGATGTCGGTCAGAGGGCTCCGCAGTCATCGATGGTGATCTTCTTCGAGGTCCTGCCCGAATCAGACCCGTACTGTTCGATCCTCTTGACGTGCTCGTAGCCTTCGACGACCTGACCGAACACCACGTGCTTGCCATCGAGCCATGCGGTTTTCGCAGTGCAGATGAAGAACTGTGAGCCATTCGTGTTGGGGCCAGCATTTGCCATGCTCAGGATTCCAGGCCCGGTGTGTTTCAACGTGAAGTTCTCATCCTCGAAACGCTCTCCGTAGATGCTCTTGCCGCCGGTACCGTTGTAGTTGGTGAAGTCCCCACCCTGGAGCATGAAGCCAGGGATGACGCGGTGGAAGGTCGAGCCTTTGTAGCCGAATCCGTGCTGGCCGGTCGCCAGTTCCAGGAAGTTTCGGGCGGTTTTGGGTACGACATCTTCGCACAGCTCCATGACGACCCGCCCGAGCGGGTTACCGTCGGCTGACAGGTCGAAGTACACACGTGGGTTCGGCATGGCGGTCATCGTTCCATTCGCGGATTCGGTTTGTTGAACGACTCGCGGGTTCGCCGCCCCACCACCGCCCGTCCGGCACCCGTGAGGGCGTCACGAGGACGTGGTGCGGCCGACCCCGTCGTGCACCGAAGGCAACCCCAACCGGTCCCGCGCCGTTGCGAAGGCGGTAAGTCCCGGCTCCCCTGGCGGCCTGTCGCCCTGCTGAAGCACCCGACGCACGGGCTGGTGCTGGAGAGCTCGGACCGGCCGGTGCTGGAGGAGGTGCTCCGGTCGAAGAAGATCCAGCCGCTGGT
>NZ_JBFAPH010000356.1:0-6351 GCF_040675635.1 Streptomyces sp. NPDC049577 | reverse complement strand
GCGTGTCGTCCTCGGCGTGCCGGCCCACCAGGGGCCCGGAGTTCTCCCGCCACCAGCGGCCCTGGAGCCGGACGGCGCGGGTGCGGACGCGGGAGGCGAGAGCGACGCGTTCGACGGGGTCCGTCTGCCCGGACGCGCTGCCCCCGGCGGTGGGTTCGGTCAGGGCGATGCCGGCGTCGCGGGCGACCAGGTGGCAGGCGGCGAATGTCGCGTCGTCGTCCGCGCCGGTGCGGGTGCGCCCGCCGGAGCGGTCGATGGAGGCGAGCAGCGCCTGGTCGGCGCGGACGCGGGCGGCCTCGCCGGCCTCGATGCCGGCGGCCGCGCGGTCCTCGTGGGCGCGCTCCACTTGCTCGATCCAGTGGTCCAGGGCGTGGAGCAGCCGGTACTGCTGGTCGACCATGCCCTGCCACATCGCCCCGTCGACGAGGAGCGTGCCGGCGGTCCCGTGGCCCTCGTGGCCCTCGTACGCGGCGCCGTAGTGCACGCTGCCCGGGGTGATCTGCATCCACAGGACGTCCTCGTCGGCCCCGGCCGCGGGCCCGGCGGTGGCGCGGTTCTCCAGCGGGGCCTGGTAGAGCACGCGCAGGCCGCGGCCGATACCGAGGGCGAAGGCGCCCTCCAGGGGGCTCAGCGGGGCGTCGTACGCCTGCCCGGCCCACGGGTCGGCGTACTCGGGGCGGTACAGCTCGCGCAGTTCGATGCGGCGCAGCAGGCAGCCGTGCAGGGGGCGGCCGACGAGGGTGTGCCGTGGGCCGTCGGGCGGGCCGAGCAGCAGGGTGCCCGCCTCCAGACGGCCGAGGAAGTGCCAGTGCCCGTCCTGTGCGGCGTCGACGGCGAACAGGTCGAGTCGTCCCTCGACGACGAGCCAGAGGACGAGCGGGCCCTCCAGGGACAGGCTGCGCAGGCCGGTGCAGTCGACGGGCGAGCCGAGGCCGCCGAGGGCCGCCACGACCGGATCCTGTGCGACGGGAGCCCGGTGGGTCTGGTACGGGGTCGTCACCTCAGTGCTCCTTGACCAGTTCGGCGTACGCGCCCCGGGCGGCGAGCAGGTGCTCGTGCCGGCCGCGTTCGACGACGGTGCCCCGGTCGAGCACGACGATCTCGTCGCTGTCGCGCACGGTGCTCAGCCGGTGGGCGATGACGACGCAGGCGCAGCCGCGCCGCCGCAGGTTGTCGATGACGATCTGTTCGGTCGCCGCGTCGAGGGCGCTGGTGACCTCGTCCAGGACCATGACGCTGGGGCGGCGCACCAGCGCGCGGGCGATCTCCAGGCGCTGCCGCTGTCCGCCGGAGAAGTTGCGGCCGTCCTGCTCGACGCGGCTGTGGATGCCGCCGGGTCGGCGCGCGACCACGTCGTACACGGCGGCGTCCTGGAGTGCGGCGACGACGGCCTCGTCCGGGATGGAGGGGTCCCACAGCGCGACGTTGTCGCGGACGGTCCCCTCGAAGAGGAAGACGTCCTGGTCGACGAAGGAGACGGAGGCGGCCAGGGCACCGCGCGGGATGTCCTCCAGCCGCATCCCGTCGATGCGGATGGTGCCCTCCCAGGGGGCGTAGAGGCCCGATATCAGCCGGGAGACGGTCGACTTGCCGCTGCCGGAGCCGCCGACGAGCGCGACCTGCCGGCCGGGGCCGACGGTGAGGGAGAAGTCCTTCAGCAGCGGGGCGTCCAGCGGGCTGTAGCCGAAGGTGATGCCCTCCAGCTCGACGTGGCCCTTGAGGCGGCGGGCGCCGGCGGCGGGCTCGCGCCGTGCGGAGAGCGGGTCGACGGGGAAGTTCTCGACGTCCTTGAGCCGGGCGACGTCGGCCGCGAAGTCCTGGATGCGTCCGGCCACGCCGTTCAGCCGGGTGATCGGCGCGGTGAAGCCGGTCACGAGGGCCTGGAAGGCGACGAGCAGCCCGACGGAGAGGTGTCCCTCCACCGCCCGGAGGCCGCCGATCATCAGGATGAGCGCGCTGTTGAGGGCGGCCAGCGTGGGCGCGGCGATCGCCAGCCAGGCGCTGGGCACGCCGAGCCGCTGCTGCACGTCGAGGGTGACGGCGTGCTGGCCGGCCCAGCGGCGGAAGAAGCCGTTCTCGCCGCCGGTGGCCTTCATGGTCTCGATGAGCGTCAGGCCGCTGTACGAGGTGTTGGTGAGGCGGGCGCTCTCGGCGCGCAGCTTCTGGGTGCCGGTGGCCCGCACCCGGACGACGATCCGCAGGGCCACGACGTTGAGCAGCGCCATGCCGATGCCGACGACCGTGAGCTGGGGGTCGTACGTCCACAGCAGCACCGCGTAGAGGACGACGACGACCGCGTCCACGCCGGCGGCGGCGAGGTCCCGGGCCAGGGTCTCGGCGACCGCGTCGTTGGACTGCAGGCGCTGGACCAGGTCGGCCGGGTTGCGCTGGGCGAAGAAGGTGACGGGCAGTCTGAGCAGGTGCCGCAGGAAGCGGGCGCTGCCCAGGGTGGAGGAGATGATGCGGCCGCGCAGCAGGTTGGCCTGCTGGAGCGCGGTGAGCCCCGCGGTGAGCACGAGGGCCGCCGCCATGGACGCGAACAGCACGCCCAGCAGGGACGTCTGCTCGCCGATCAGGAACATGTCGATATAGGTACGGCTCAGCGCGGGCACCGCGGCGCCGACGACCACCAGCAGGAGGCTGGAGAGCACGGCGGCGAGCAGGGTGCCGGAGGTGCCGCGCAGCCGGGCGGGCACGGCGCCGAGCACGCCCGGCCTGCGGCCGGCGCGGCGGAAGCCCTCGCCGGGCTCGAAGGTGAGGACGACGCCGGTGAAGCTGGTGTCGAAGTCCTCCAGGGGGACGAAGCGCCGGCCCTTGGCGGGGTCGTTGACGTACACGCCCCGGCGGCCGAAGCGGCGGCCCATGCCGTCGTAGACGACGTAGTGGTTGAACTCCCAGAAGAGGACGGCCGGCGCCGCCACGCCGGCGAGTGCGGCGAGGTCCATCTGCATGCCCTTGGCCGTGAGTCCGTAGCTCCGGGCGGCCTTGAGGAGGTTGCTGGCGCGGGACCCGTCGCGGGAGACGCCACAGGCGATACGCAGCTCCTCCAGGGGGACGAAGCGGCCGTGGTGGCCGAGCACCATGGCCAGCGCGGCGGCGCCGCACTCCACGGCCTCCATCTGCAGCACGGTGGGGGTGCGTACGGCCCGGCGGCTCCGGGGGGCGGGGGCGGGGCGGCGGCGCGAGGAGCGGTGGCCGGCGGTCCGGCTGTTTTGCGGCGCACTCACGGCAGCAGCCAGTCGACGGGGTGCTGCGCGGCGAGGTGGACGGCTCCGGTGACCGGGGTCGTGGAGTCGACGGCGTACGGGGGTCCGTCCGCGGAGGACCACCGGTAGCCGGACTTGGTGGCGGCGGAGCGCTCCAGCCGCACGAGCACGGCGACGGGGTTGCCCTGCCGGGCGAACTGCGCGGCGAGGCGTGCGTCGCCGAGGAAGCCGCCGATCTGCGCCTCGGTCTGCGGGGCGCGGCCGACCGCCTCGACGCGGCCGCGGAGCACGCCGAACCGCTGCTGGGGGACGGACTCGACGCTCAGGTCGACCGTGGCGCCCACGGGGATCGTCCCGCCGCTCCCGCCGGGGACGTACAGCATGGCCACGAGTGGTTCGTCCGGGTCCCGCACCCGCTCCACGGTCGCCACGTCGGCGCCGGTCGTGACGACCGACCCCATCTTGGCCACCAGGGTCGTCACCCGCCCGCCGGCCACCGCGCGCACGGTCTTCTCGCCCCGGTCCGTGGCGACCTGGAGCAGGGGCGCGCCCGCGGTGAGCACCTGGCCCTCGTCGGCGAAGACGCGGGTGACCTGTCCGGCGATCGGGCTCTGCAGCAGGTAACTGCCCTCGGCGTGCGTGAGGATGCCGGGCGCGGTCAGTGTGGAGGACACGGATCCGGTGAATGCCCAGAATGTCGCGACGGCCATGACGACGACCGTTATGGCCAGTACGAGCCTGCCTTGGGGGCGTGCGAAACGTACGGGCAGATCGAGTTCTTCGGGCGATTGCAGCTTGGAAAGCGCCTTCTGGCGGAACTGCACGAACTATTCCTTCGACTGCACTCGTGGCATGGGATGCCGAAATTGCACGGACGCCCGTAAACCCCGGAACGAATACGTTCCGGGGATTACGGGCAGCGGTTCTCGATCAGAGACCGGCGACACCGACGTTGACGCCGACGATGCCCTCGACCGCGTTGACCGTGGGGCGGACGGCCTGGACGGTCTGCAGGTGGGTCACGGTGCCGAGCACGGTGTGGACGTCACCGGTGACGCCGCCGAGCAGGCCGCCGGAAATGCTGACACCACCGGAAACGGCGTCCAGCTCGGCGTCGGCGATCTCACGGGTCTCGATGTCGTTACGCATGGTGTGCGCACCCTTCATTAGGTTCTGACTGTTTCTCACACGGCATGGCACAGCCCGCCCGAAAACGGTCCGTCCATCCCCGCGACGGCCCGGCCGATTCGGCCGCCGTTCGAAGGACCGGCGCGGTGCGCAGATATAAGCACGCGAACGGGTGGCCCTGCCAACCGCGTTGCCGCTGGTCAGCGCCCGGAGCGACGCCTCAAGGACCACGCTTTCCCGTTCCTTTACTGGATCATCACAGTTCCTTCACAGGATCGAGTAACAGATATGCGGGGGTCTCGATCCGCGCAGAACATAAACGGACACACGCCCATCAATGACATGGGGCATTACCGGCATATCGCGTGGCGCCACCCCGGGCGAACGTGTCGGCGATCACACGGTGTGAAGATTTGCCGCGGTGACGCTCGGTCACATCGAGGGCACGACGTGTACCCATCGGGGCGCCCGCCCGGCGCACTCGGCGTGCGCCGCCGCCGGAGCTGTGGTCAGGCTGGGAGCACAGCACCGTCCTTCGAGCGAGCAGGAGATTCCATGGCCCCCCGCGACGGCCGAAGGGTGACGCCGTGACCCGCACGGGTGTACTCGCCGCCATCCCGGAAGGGCCTCGCGAACGGCTCATGGAGCTCAGCCACGAGGTGTCCTTCCCCGTGGAGGCGCGGATCTTCGAGGAGGGCGGCAGGGCCGATCGCTTCTGGGTGATCCGCACGGGCAGCGTCGACCTCGACATGCGCGTGCCCGGGCGCCGCGCCGCGGTCATCGAGACCCTGGGCGCGGGCCGGTTGCTGGGGTGGTCCTGGCTGTGCCCGCCGCACCGGTGGCACATGGGGGCCGAGGCGACGACCCCGGTCCGCGCGTGGGAGTTCGACGCGGCCGAGGTGCTCGCCCTGTGCGAGCGCGACCCGCTGCTCGACCACGCGCTGCTCATCTACGTCGTCGAGGTCATCGGCCGCCGCCTGCGCTCGGCGCGCACCCGGCTGCTGGACCTCTACGGCCCGTACGGGAGCGGCTCGGCCGGCTGACCGCCCTACCCGTGCGCCGGCGGGGATCGGCCGGCGGAGGCCTGCGGCCGCATTCCAGGTCGGCCGACCTATAGTGGTCGGCATGAGCGATACACACGATGAACTCGGCCACGACGCCGACGGCCCGGTCTTATTGGTGGGTGGTTACGGCACGGTCGGCGCGGAACTGGCACGGCTGGCGGCCGGCACCTGGCCGCTGCTGCTGACCGGTCGCACGGTGGAACGCGGACGGGCCCTGGCCACCGAAACGGGTGCGCGGCTGCGCACCTGGGACCTGACGGATCCCTCCCCCTTCCGCGCCCGCGTGCGCGCGGTGGTCGGCGTGGTCAACGACCCGGACGACCGGGTGCTGCGCGCGGCGGTCGCGGGCGGGGTGCCGTTCGTGGACGTCACCCGGTGGACGACGCGGTTGCAGCGCGCGGCGACCGTCGCCGCGATGCTCGGTCCGAGCACGCCCGTGCTGCTGTCCTCGGCGTGGATGGGGGGCGTGAGCAGCCTGACGGCCGCGTACCTGGCCGCGGAACTCGGTGGCGCGGACACGGTCGAGGTGGCGATCCGCTGGGACGTGAAGGACCGGGCCGGCACGGACTCCGTGGAGTTCATGGACCGGCTCGGCCTGGACTACGAGGTGGTGGAAGGCGGCCGGCGGCACACGATCGCGCCGCTCGGCGACGTCCGCCGGGTCCGCGTCGGCGACGCGCCCACCCGCGTCGCCCGGATCGACACGCCCGAGCAGTTCACTCTCCCGCTGACGCTCGGCGTCACCACCGCGACCACCCGGATCGGCTTCAGCTCGGCCGCGTCCACCTCGGCGCTGCTGGCCGTCAAGCGGCTGGGGTTCTTCCGCTGGGGCCGCGGCGACCGCTTCACCGCGGCCCGGCGCGCACTGCTCCACGCGCCGGGCGAGGGCGGCACCGCCCGGCTGCGCGTCGACGTCACGTACGGCGGGCGCACCCGCGGCGTGACCGTCACCG
>NZ_JBFAPH010000355.1:0-6360 GCF_040675635.1 Streptomyces sp. NPDC049577 | reverse complement strand
ACGGAATCCGTCAGCTTCCCGGTGGCTTTCGCGGGGCCCCGGGGGAGCATGTCGGCATGACCCTCCTCCGGACACCCCGACTGACGCTGCGCCGCTGGCGTGAGGACGACCTCGAGCCGATGGCGGCCATTCACGCCGACCCCGAGGTCATGCGGTGGATCGGCGACGGATCCGTGCAGGACCGTGAGCAGACCGCGGCGTGCCTCGCCGCGTGGGAGCGGGAGTGGGAGGAGCGCGGGGTCGGCCCGTTCGCGGCCGAGTGCCGGCAGAGCCGGCGGCTCGCGGGGATGGTCGGCCTGTCCGTGCCGGATTTCCTCCCCGAGATCCTGCCGGCGGTGGAGATCGGCTGGCGCCTCGGCCGGCCCTTCTGGGGGCACGGGCTGGCGACCGAAGCAGCGCACGCCGTCCTGGACTTCGCGCTGCGCGACCGAGGACTGGCCCGCGTGGTGAGCGTGCACGCCGTCGGCGACACCGCCTCCGAAGGCGTTGTGCGCAAGCTCGGCATGCGCCGCGAGCGCGAGACGACGCACCCGGCGTGCGGGGTGCCGCTGCGCGTGCACGTCATCGAGGCCCGGTCGTAGCGGCGGGGCACGGGTCCGCGTCAGAGCACGCGTGACGCCCCGACCGGCAGGTCCCAGAGGTCCTCGCGGGGGCGGCCCGCCGCGTCCCAGGCGGCGCGTACCCGGTGCAGTGGTTCCAGGGGTGGTTCGGCCGAGAGCAGGAACGTCGACCAGTGCATGGTCGCCATGACCCGGGCGCCCAGGTCCTGGCAGGCCCGTACGGCCTCCTCCGGATCGGTGTGGACGGGGCCGAGCATCCAGCGCGGGTCGTACGCGCCGATCGGCAGCAGCGCGAGATCGATGCCGGCGTAGCGCTCGCCGATGCGTTCGAACCAGAAGCCGTAGCCGGTGTCGCCCGCGAAGTACACGCGCTGCCCGCTCGGCGCGGTGAGCACCCAGCCGCCCCACAGCGAGCGGCAGGTGTCGGTGAGGGTGCGCTTGCTCCAGTGGTGGGCGGGGACGAAGTCGAACCGGACCGGGCCGGCCGGGCCCGGCAGTTCGACGGCCTCCCACCAGTCGAGCTCGGTGACGTGGGTGAAGCGGCGGCGGCGTGCCCAGGCGGCCAGGCCGGCGGGGAGGAAGAGATGGGTGTGGCGCGGGAGCCTGCGCAGGGTGGGCAGGTCGAGGTGGTCGTAGTGGTTGTGGCTGATGACGACGGCGTCGACTCTCGGCAGGTCCTCCCAGCGCACCCCGACGGGGGTGATGCGCGGCGGGGTGCCGAGGATGCGGCGGGACCACACCGGGTCGGTCAGTACGGTCAGACCGCCGACGCGCAGGATCCAGCTCGCGTGGCCGGCCCAGGTCGCGGCGACGGTGCCGGCGTCGACGGCGGGCAGGGGGCCGGGGGAGAAGGGCAGTTCGGGGATCTGCAGCAGCGCCTGCACGCTGGGGCGCAGCCGCCCCTCGCGGGCGAGCCGGGCGAGGGCGCGGACGCCGGGGAGCGGTGCGGTGAGACGGTCGGTGAACGACCGGGGCCAGGTGCGGATCTCGCCGAGGGGGCGGGGTTCCGCGAGGGGGCGCTCGGTCTGTTCGGTCATCTGTGGGCTCCATTCGTGGGGAACCGTGGGGGTGCGGCGCGCGGGTCCCGCGTGACGGCGCGGCGGCACGTTCCTCGACGGTAGATCAGGTACCGGCGAGTTCACTGAACGCCGTTCCAAAAATGGACAACGCCGCCGCGACTTCGGGCGAGGTCAGGGGGTCGGCCGCGTCGAGGGCCCGTTGCCGCTGCTCGTCGGAGGGGCCCAGCAGCGGCAGGGCGGAGAGGCGGACGCGCAGGTCGTCCGGCGCGTCGCCGAAGCGGTGCCCGCCCGGCACCGGATGGCCCAGCGCGGCGGTGAGATGCGTCTCCAGGTCGACGGAGTCGGTGATGCCGCGGGCGGCCAGCACGTCCCGCAGTTCGCCGAGGTCGGCGTAGAGGTGGGGGCCGGTGCGCGGCGGCCGGAACAGCACCCCGGCGGCGGCCAGCGGCCGGTGCAGCGCGCCGGCCACGGAGCCGTAGAGCCGGGCGGCCGCCCGCACGCGGTCCCGCACGGGCGCGGGCTCGGCCAGTGCGTAGTGCGCCGCGGCGGCGAGCGGGGGCGGCAGTTCCGCCCGGAGTGCCGAGAGCACGGAGAGCACGCGGGTGCGCAGGGCGCGGTCCTGGCCGGCGACCGGGAAACGGGCCACGGCCAAGGGCCAGGCGGCCGGGGCGAGGACGGGGCCGAGGTCGGTGAGGACGACGACCCGGTCGGGGGCCATCTCGGCGGGGCCGACGAAGACCGCGCCGGGGCCGTCGTGGCAGGCGTCGCGCAGGCTCTCGTCGCTGACGATCGTCAGCCCCTCGTCGGCGGCGGCCTCGCACACCTCGTGCAGCAGCTCCGGCGGGGCGACGGTGCCGGTGGTGTCGTCGGCGACCGACAGGACGAGGAAGCGCGGCCGCCCGCCCTCGGCGCGGATGCGGCGCACGGTCTCCAGCAGCGCGAAGGGGTCCGGGACGCCGCCGCACTCGGCGGGCACGGGCACGTGGTAGGCGAGCCGGCCCGCCAGCCGGGCGATGGGGCTGTACCAGGCGGCGCACGGCCGGGTCAGCAGCACCTCGCCGCCCGCCGAGGCGAACAGGGCCAGCAGCAGCGGCGTGCCGCCGGGCGCGGCGAGGACGTCGGCGGGGTCGGTGTGCAGCCCGCGCCGCGCCCAGTAGCCGGCGGCGGCGCCGCGCAGCTCCGCGCCGCCGCCGACCGGTTCCGGCGCGGCCCGGCCGGCCGCCTCCGCCAGCCGGGCCGCGAGCTCGGGCAGGACGGGCAGACCGCGCTCGGATGCCGGGAGAGCGGGCGGTGCCGGGGAGCCGGTCTGCATCCGTCCGTACCTCCGTCCCCGCCCCCGGCCGCGGTCCCTTGCCGTCCCGCTGGGTGTCCTGCTTTTTCGCTTCTTGTCAGCTTCCCAGATCCCCCGGGGCCCGCGCGGGCCGACACGGGCGGCCGGGTGACGATTTCGTCCCGGGATATGAGACGGCTCTCTCGCCCACCGAGATGACGGGCGTACGGTGGAGCCGTCCGGGGTTCCACGCCCGCCGAGGGGAGACCACGCGCATGCCGCACGAGCAGCGGGACACCGCCGTCTACGTCCATGGCCATCACGAATCCGTCCTGCGCTCGCACAGCCGGCGCACGGCCGCCGACTCCGCCGCCTACCTGCTGCCCGCGCTCGCACCCGACCAGGCGATCCTCGACATCGGCTGCGGCCCCGGCACCATCACCGCCGACCTGGCCGCGCTCGTCCCGCACGGGCGGGTGACCGGGCTGGACGCGGCGCCGGGCATCCTGGCGCGGGCCCGTGCCGTCGCCCGTGAACGCGGCCTGGACAACACCGACTTCGTCACCGGCGACGTCCTCGCGCTGGACTTCCCGGACGCGTCCTTCGACGTGGTCCACGCGCACCAGGTGCTCCAGCATGTCGGCGACCCGGTGGGGGCGCTGCGCGAGATGCGGCGCGTGTGCCGGCCCGGCGGGATCGTCGCCGTCCGCGACGCGGACTACACGGCCATGACGTGGTACCCGCGTGTCCCCGGTCTGGAGGAATGGCTGGGCCTCTACCGGAGGGTCGCCCGTGCGGGTGGTGGCGAGCCCGACGCCGGGCGCCGGCTGCTGTCCTGGGCCCGGCGGGCCGGGCTGACCGACGTCACCGCCACCGCGAGCACCTGGTGCTTCGCGGACGCCGCCACGCGCGCCTGGTGGAGCGGGCTGTGGGCGGACCGCACGGTGGCGTCCGACTACGCCCGGCTGGCCGTGGACGGCGGCCACGCCGGCCGCGGTGACCTGGAGCGGATCGCCGCCGCGTGGCGGGAGTGGGGACGCCGGGAGGACGCGTGGTTCGCCGTGCTCCACGGCGAACTGCTCTGCCGCGTCTGAGCCTTGGCGGCCTGTGTCCGCCCGCCGCCAACTAGCCTGGTTTCCATGAACATTCTGGGGACTTCGCTGCGGGTGTGCGTCGGTGACCTGGAGCCGGCGATCGCCGTGTACGAGCGCCTCACCGGCGCCGAGGCGGTGCGCTCCCGGCGCGGGGGAGTGGCGGTGGCGGCGGTCGGGTGCTTCTTCCTGATGTGCGGACCGGAGGCCGAACTCTCCGTCCTGCGCAAGATCAAGGCGACGCTCGCGGTGCCGGACGTGGACGAGGCGGTCGCCGACCTGCGGGCGGTGGGAGCCGAGATCATCGCCGGCCCGGTGGCCACGCCGATCGGCCGGAACGTGGTGGCCCGCCACCCGGACGGATCGGTGTTCGAATATGTGGACCGGGTGCCGGTGCGCGGCGCCCGAGGATTCGACTTCGGCGGCGAACACCGCGCACGATGAAATGACGGGGGCGGGGTTCCTTCCTCCGATCGGCGCCTTCGACGGCACCGCCCGATCGGCCCCGCCTGATCGGCACCGTCCGAGCGTGCCTTCCGACCGGCAAGGGCGGCTGATGCGCCATGAACTACGCCATCAGACATCCCGACGGCAAGGTCGTACCGCGGGGCGGGCCCCGGCTGGTCCGCCCGAGGCGCTGGCTCTCGGGCGGCTCGGGGGCCGTGGCGCGGTGCGTACGGCGGTTCCGCGTCCGGCTGGCCGCCCGCACCAAGGTCGCCCCGCCGCGGCGGTGGTGGGCGAAGGTGTCGGTGACCACCTTCTTCCAGCGGCTCTCGTTCGCGGCCGTCCTCGTCGTCGGGGCGTGGGTGGGGTCGGCGCTCTACGCGGTCTTCGAGAGTACGAAGTCACCGCTTCAACAATGGTGTTCGCAAACGGGTTCCGGCTGCGCCGACCTCTATGGATTCCTCGCGCCGTTCCTGAGCATCGGGATGGCGACGGCGCTCTTCCTGGTCGTGCAGTCGTTCGCCGTGTGGCGGCCGCTGAGCAGACGGGCCAGGAAGGACCCGCGGAGCCTCGTCCCGACGGCCGGGCCGGCGGTCGAGAACGTGGTCGGGCGGCGGGAGATGTGCCGGATCATCGCGCGGGGGCTGCGCGACCGCCGCATCAGACGGCCGTATCTCCTCGTCGGCGGCGTGGGGACCGGCAAGACGTCGGTGCTCGTGGAACTCACCCGGACGCTGGCCCGGAAGGGCGCCGTCCCCGTCCCGATCCGGCTGCGCGACGTCGACCTGGACGACCCGCGGCTGGACTTCGGGGACATGGCCATGAAGCGTTTCTGTGACGAGGTCGACCGCGGCGTGCTGTCCAGCCGGCAGAGCGAGCGGGTGTGGCGCCAGCTGTGCATGGACGACAAGGCCGTGATCCTCGCCGACGGCCTGGAGGAGACGTTCGCGGAGGGCGAGAAGCAGAAGCAGCGCGACATCCAGATCCGCCACGCGATCCGGCGCGCCGAGCGGCAGCACATCCCGCTGGTGATCGCCTCCCGGCCCCACGCGCCGCTGGAGGGAACGGACGCCGCGATCATCGATCTGGAGCCGCTCAGCGAGGAGGCGGCCCTGGAGTACCTCCAGGGGTCCCACGGGGGGACGGACGGTCACCGCATGGACTGGATCGTCGAGACGGCGGCCGTCTCCGAGTCCCCGCTCTACCTCCAGATCACGCGAGAGCTGCGGGACCATCACCTCCTCGAACATCCGAGTGGACCGAAGCGTTCGACGGAGCTGGACACCCGGAGCGCCGACCGCGCGGGACTGCAACTGCGGCTGCTGGAGACCTGGCGGCGCGCCCTGGCCCAGGGGCGCATCCACGGCGAGGTCGCGCTGGACGAGCGCAGCCGCGAGGCCACCATCGAAGTCCTCTCCGCACTGGCCGGCATCGGGCTGCTGCGGGACCGCCTGGAGGTCGCGTTCGACGACCTCATCGGGCCGGACCGGCAGGACGACGACGCCGCCACGACGGGCGGGGGAAAGCCCGGGCCCGTCCCGGGGCCGCCGTTCCCGGAGATCTGGCGGGGACTCGCCGACAGGCTGCGGGACTGCCCCGAGCAGGCGGACACGCACCGGTGCCGGACCTTCCTCTCCCTGTGCGCCACCCATGGCGAACGCCTCGGCCTGGTGGAGGCCCGGGGCGAGCGGGTGCGCTTCCCCCACAGCATCGTCCAGGCCTACCTCGGCTCCCGCTACGTCCATATCGCCCGGCACGCGCGCCTCGGCGGCGCGCTGCGGGAACCGGGGCCCGGCCGGGAGCTGCTCATCGCGCTGGTCCTGAACTCCCGGGCCGCCCCCCGCGACCCCGGTCGGCGCGAGGTCGTGGACCTGCTCCTCGGGGAGGCCGCGCGGCGTACGGACGCCAAGGCCCTCGACCTCTACGCCGCCGCCCTCGACATCGACAGGATCACGGGTGCCGCCGGGCACATGAAG
>NZ_JBFAPH010000354.1:0-6388 GCF_040675635.1 Streptomyces sp. NPDC049577 | reverse complement strand
GCGGTGACGGCCCCGTTGCCGTCCTCGACCGTCACGGCCACCCCGCGCGGCACCTCGATCCGGTGCTTAGGGCGGGGGTTACAGTGCGCGGCCACGACGGCTGGCACCACTAACCGGGATCGGTTGTACAGCCCCGATATTGTCCTCTGCCGCGGGCGTTGCACCAGATTCGCGCCCTCCAGCCGTTCCAGCACCCGTTCGGCCCCAGGCAGTCCGCAGCGCAGCAGCCGCGCCAGCGTCGCCGTCGGCCGACCTCTGTGCTTGTCCACCGTCCCGCCGCACAGCCGTACCCGGCCGTTCTCCGCCGCATCCAGCACCAGGAGCAGCATCGCCAACCGGTCGGTCGACGCTCCGCGTCCTGTACGACCACTCAGAAGTCCGGCCGGCATACCTTCTGACCGGCACGGGGCCAGTAGTGCCTCAACCAGGCGCAGCCAGGTGTCTAATTCCTTCTGTGACAAATCCAGTGGATGCCCGGGCACATATCGGGCTGTGCGCAGCGGATGGATCTCGCATTCCAGATTCCGGTCCTCGCCGAACTCTCCCGTCAGTACTTTTGTAGTCACGACCCCAGAGCGGCGCAGGCCCGGTAGCACCACTGACTGCATGTGGGAGACCGACAGGCCCAGCCACTGGCCAAGTTCACGGGAAGTGATCTTCACCAGATCCTTACCCCAAGGCGTGCGCGCTGCCAGCACCAGCAGCGCTAACCGCACCGGGTCCGGAGCGCCCACCAGGGCCGGCGTGTTCAGGAGCTCGCGCACGGCACGCCCCAGGCGGACCCGGGTTTCCATGCTCAGAGCCAACGGATGACCGAGAGAACTAGTCCCCTGAGAGCCGTCCGTGGGCGCCTGATGCTCGGATATTGCCTTGAGGGCCTCATCATTGAATTCGGATGCTGGTGTGTACGCGGTGCATTGGCAGTCCTGGAGTTCGTCCCAGCCCATCACGGTGCATCCGCCCGTTCCGTGAAGCCGATTCTCATGACCGCAAACGCAGCCAGGCACTGCGTCTTCTGCGCACAGATCGATTCGTGCTGCTTCAGCCAGTGTCGTCCGCGAAGCCCCTTTGTCCCAAACCTCGCCGACGGCGCCCTGCATTACCGTCACCGGGTCCAGGCCTTGGAAGTCGAACCATTCCCCGTGGGTGTGGTAGGTCCTCAAGTGGAAATGGAGACGGCGTTCAAGCGGGTAGCCTTCCGCGCACGTCCAAAGAACCCTCAGCCTGAGTGGGCTCATGGCCTGGATTTGCCGCAGCCGCCGTTCTGGGTCAGTCGATACTCCGATCTTGACAATGGGCGAGTCAGGTGAGCCGATGACGTAGACCTGACCTTCCATGCGTTCCCCCTTGCAGCTAGCTGCCCGAGATGTTTGCGTCGATGCTCGCTCTCGGCGCACGGTAGCGGGCAGCTCCGACACCGGGGCGAGACAACGGTCGTCTGTCCTTTCGCCGATCATGCGGTCTTCCTCAAGGGCGCCGTGTTCTCGTGGGACGTTGCTGCGGCTCGCTCGGTTCGGGCCCGGCGCAGGGCGGCCGCCTCGGTCGCCGCTGCCTGAAGGCGCCTCTGAGCACGAGCCCCCTCGATCGGTGCCGGTCCGCTGTCCGGATCCGGCTCCGGGTCGGGAAACGCCCGGAAACTGAGTTCGCGCATCGCGCTGGTCTGGCGTTCCACCGCCTGCGCGATAGCCGGGTCCACCTCGCCCGGGGTGCGGCGGACCGGTGCGCGGCGAGCACCTGGTGGAAGCCGGGCGAGGCCATCTCACGAGTCTTCACCACCGCTTGCGCGGCATCCTGAGCGGCGGCCGGGGCCGTCAGGGTGGTCCGGAGCGCGGGCGTGGCCCCGACGGCCAGGACCCGGATCGTGCGCACGGTGTCGGTGCCGACCGACGCGTTGGCCACGGCGACGGTACAGGCGCATCAGCCGAAGCTGGGTGGCGTAGGCAGGGGAGTCGGGACACAGGTCGAGCTGGCCGGTCTCTGGGTGAAAGGTGATGGCCTGAACGTGGTCGGTAACTGCGGCGCGACGGCGGCCGCGATGGTCGTGCATCGGTCCAGCACCGTGCCGCCGGCGGCCGGGAGCTCCCAGGCCCGGTCGGTGATCAAGCCCTGGAGCACTGCGGCGAAGCCCTGCGGGTCACGGCCGTCGCGCCGTACGGCGCGCTCGCGGCGGCGCGGCGTACGGGGCCCGCGGACCCCGCGCTTCTTCGCGCCCTCGCGGGCCGCGTGCAGTGCGACCTGGGCGAGGTCGACACCGGAGAGCTCGTTCCCGGCCGGGGCCGGCTGTTCGATGGGGGTGGTCACCTCGGTCATCCCGGCCTCCTACCGGCTTCCGACGGTCATCAGCGAGCTGCGGGCGCCGCTCGCCAGCTGAAGGGCGCGGCGGACCAGCTCGGGCTCGTAGAGCTGCTCCGCCGCCTCGCGGCCCATGGAGTCGACCGCCACGGTGATCAGGGAGGTGTCGCCCAGCATCAGCCGCTCCGGGGCCTCCTTGCGGCACCGCTCGACCTCGTCGTCGTCCAGGTCGGCCAGGCCGGAGAGCTCGGGCAGGGCCTCGCCCGGCTCGTCCGCCAGCGGCTTCGGGGTGAATGCCTCGGAGAACGCGGCCACCACCTCGCACTCCCCTGCTTCGCTGACGGACCCGCCAGCGCCTGGTCCCAGGTCTCACAACAGCCGCGTGAGTCGGTTGGCGGTCCGTCGGGGCGTCAGGTCCGGGCAGCCTCTGCGGCCTTGACCGCTGCATCGCGGGCCTGCTCCCATTCCTCATCGGCCGCGCGGCGGGCTTGCTCGGCCGCGATCTTGCACCGGCCGCACAGGCCCTGCGTCACCACTGCGCGACCGCATCCGCCGCCGTCGTGGCCGGGGCACTCGCCGGGGTCCGGTTCAGGGGCTGGGGTCGCACATATCAGGCACCAGGAGCCCGGGGCCATGACGCCGCGTCCGCAGCCGCCCGCGCACACCGGCGACTCCCCGCCCAGGCACACCGCGCACCGATCCAGTCCCGGCAGAGCCAGCCGGGGGCAGTCCGGGTCACCCTCGCACAGCCGGTGCCGGTCCTGGCCGGACACCGCCGCGTGCAGTTGCGCTTGCCTCTCGGCGAAGCTCGGCGGCGTCGGCGTCGGGGCTTCCTGCTCCGGCCACCCGCGCCTGTCCACCGACTCGGGGCGCTGCGCCGGGATTGGCCGGACGCCTGATGCCGGGCCGGCCTCAAGCAGGTCGCGCAGTCGCCGGGAGACGACAGCGCCCACCGTGCGGTCCAGGGGGCGAGGCAGCGGCCGGGACAGCAGGGCGTGGCGGACCTCCTGGGGGGTGTAGCCCTCCAGGAGCAGTCCGGTGACCATCTGGCCCTGGTCCGCCAGCGAACCGGCGTGCGTGATCGTCCACTCTGGGGCCTCGGCCGCGATCGCCCGCAGCACTTCCACCCCCGGCGTTACCTCCACCTGAGCCACCGATCCCGGCGCGGCGTCAGCCGCAGCCAGGTCATTCTCCGCAACCGCAGTCGGCCGAACGCCGTCCTTCCCCTCGCTGTGGCTGCCGCCGTCCATCCGTCCGTCTATCTCGTTCGCGCGGGCGTCACCTGCCTGCACGGACGGACGGGAGGACTCGGGGGTCTCTCTTGAGGGGCGGGTTACTGGGGAGGGTTGGGGGACTAAGAGTCCCCCGCCGGGGGATTGAAAGTCTCCCCTGCCCGGGGACTGAGAATCCCCCCTCTTCATCTCGGTAGGGGGGGACTGAGAGTCCTCCCCATTCTTCTTTGGACGCGACTTGCCCTTGTCGGAGCGCTCGGTGCGCGGGGGAGCGGGAGGCAGCGGAGGCCGGTTCTCAGGGGTGAGCGGAGGTAGACCCCGGTTGGCACGGTCCGCGTTCACGCGCGCAAGGCGCTCGGTTCCGTACCAGGCCGCTGGGATCATGAGGTCGTACACCCTCGGTCGGACATACGCTGGGATGTACCGGGCGGCAGACTGATCGCCCAGTCGGATCAGGCCCCGGTCTGCTAGGTGCCCCAGGCGCCGCTGAACGGTTTTCGGATCGCAGAGCGCGATACGAGCGAGCGTCTTCTTGCTGGGGAACGCATTGCAGCCGTCCGCGTCTGCCTTCTCCGCCAGGCCGCAGAGGATCACGCGATCCATCGTGTTGTTGACCGGGCTGTCGTGCATGGCCCACAGGACAGGTTCGAGCGCCACGACGGCGATCCTTTCCGATCTCCCTGGCGAATGTGCTCATGCGGGACGCACGCATGTGTACACTGCGGGAGACCTGTGTTGGTCAACCCGCCGTCCCGGGAGGTCAGAGCCCCGGGGTTCCAACGGCGGGTTTTAACTTTTGACGTAAATGTCCTTACGTCCAGTAGGCGGGCCTGGCCACTGGCGACAGTGCGTGGGGGCCGGTGGCGCGTATGCCTTCTAGGCGGCTCCCCGACGTTTGGGCCGAACTGGCAGGCCTGCGGCCTCCAGCCAGCGATAGAGGGTGCTGGGGCCGACCCCTGCCAACTCCCGGATTCTGTTGCGGCCGGCACCGAGGCGTGCCGCCTCGATGGCGCGTGGGCGGATCTCCTCGGTCAGTACCCGGTCCGCTTCCTCCAGCAGTTCAGCGCGCCGGGCGCCGGCTTCCGCGACGGCGCGCAGCGCCGCTGCCTGGCTTTCCTCGGGAATCTCGGTCACAGGCGGGAGCCTACCGGAACCACAGCACATACTACTGAAACCACTGCATGCATTAGTGGTTGCACAGGCTGTTGTTCCGTGCAACAGTGGGTCTGCCTTGGCAACGAGGCGGCCCCCGGCAGGTGCGGGAACACCTACCAGGGGCCTTGACCACCCGCCTACGTGCATAGGAGGGCGATCCGTCATGGATGGTATCGCTACACCTGCCTGCGTGATCAGCCAGTACGCGCCCTGGCCTTGTACCGCTTGCGGCGGCCACCGGAGCCACGTCAGGACGACGTGGCGGGGTGATACCCGCACCGACACCTGCGCTCCTGCGCCACCTGTCGTGGGTCGGGGACGCGGTGATCGGCGACGCAGTACGGCCAGCCCCCGTGCCGTGCCGGAGGTCGATACCCGCATGAGGCACGTTCGAGCGACCGCCGCTGTTGCGGCCTTCACCTCCGGCCTCCTCGGCCACTGATTCGTCCCGGGGCTGCGTCGCAGAAGTGCACCCCCACGGGGACAGGCCACTGCGGCGCGCGCCGCCTCGGTTCCACCTTGCCCTCCGCCGGGTCTTCGTACCCGGCTTCCTCACGCCCGGAACCGCCCCGCGGGCGGCGCCGGATGAGGAAGCCGCCCACGGCATCCCTGGCAACACTTTCCTCCGCCTGGACGGCAGCGCATAGCGGCGGCCCAGAAGACAGCGGTCGTTCCTTCTCAACTCCACAGCGACACCACCCGGAGCCACGACGAGCCGGTAGCCCCGAGCAGAGATCTGCTGAGGGGCGTCATGAGGTGAGTCCTCTGGCCACCCGGGATCAGGCAACTGCGACAAGCCGGCCCTGCCTCGCGTCCACACGCACGCACCTTCTCCAACGCCGCCCCGACGGGTGGACAAGTGATCCATACGCGCAGGTGAGACAAGGGCGAATATCGCGGGCCCACAAGGAAGTAGTTGACCGGTTCGAGTCCGGTCCGGGGCACTGGGCACCCCTGCCACTCGGGAGGGCGAGCAGCCGCTGTCCAAACGCCCAGAGAGGCGAGAACCCCCAGGCTGCCCGCGCCTTCGACAGGAGGGCAGCAGAGAAGGGAGAACAACGTGAGCAAGAGATGGAACCGGACTTCCCCGCGTGGGATGGTGCTCAGCGTCCTCGGGGTGGTCACCTTAGGTGTGGCTGTCCTGTCGGTGGTCGTGAGCTATCAGATTCTCGATCCCCGGTTCGGGTTGTGGGCCGCGCCAACCGTCGGCGCGCTTGACGCCCTCTGGCTGGTGTTTCAGGCCACCGAGATCCTGTCGGGCAACAACCGGCGGCGCGCCCGGCGCGTGCGGTGGGCCGGTCTGGTTCTGACGGTCATCAACGCCGCCATCCCCACAGTCGACCTGGTCCTGACCGGCGGGTTCGACCTGGCCGTGGTTCTCACCCCGATCGCCATCGTTGCCACCAAGGGGGCCTGGTGGATCACCTTGCCGTCCCTGGGGCGGGGGGTGTCGGGTACGACGCGGCAGACCATCGCGGCGAAGCGTCAGAGCGTGGCGGATCAGTTGGAGGAAATGGAGGCCGAGGCCTCGCACCGGATCGAGCTGCTTGAGGTCGCCGCGGAGCTGAACAAGCGGGTGGCAGCGGCGGAGACGGGCTACCGCCTGTCCGTGCTGAAGGCGCAGCAGACCATGACCGGGGACCTGCACCAGCAGGCCGAGGCAACGGCAAAGACGGTCGCGCAGAAGGTGCTGCCACCCTCGGTCGCGG
>NZ_JBFAPH010000353.1:0-6394 GCF_040675635.1 Streptomyces sp. NPDC049577 | reverse complement strand
GTGTCGAGCAGCGCACGCACGCGTGGTTCGACCGCTATCTGAAGGGCGACACGAGCGCCGACACCGGGCCGGCCTTCCGCGTGAGCCGGACCGGGGGCATGGACACCACCGACGGCCGGGCCCGGGTGCGCGGCGCCACCGGCGACCGCTACCCCGGGCTGCGCAACGCCCCCCGGACCGTACCGCTCACCGGCGGCAGGCGGTCCTTCGGCAATCCGGCCGGCGGGAGCCCGCCCGCGCTGTCGGCCGTTCCCGGCCTGGGGGGCGCGCTCTCCCAGCTGTCCGGGCTGGGCGTCGGCACCTCCCTCGAGTTCCCCGGCCAGTACGCGCGGTTCGACTCCGAGCCGCTGTCGCAGAGCGTCCGCGTCACCGGCACGCCGACCGTGAAGGCCGTGGTGTCCTCCGACAGGGGCGAGGCCGTGCTGTTCGCCAAGCTGTACGACGTCGGCCCCACCGGACGGCAGCTGCTGCCCGGTCAGCTCGTCGCTCCGGTGCGCATCACCGACGCCCGGCAGGGGCGGGCGGTCGAGCTCCGGCTGCCCGCCATCGACCACACCTTCGAGCCGGGGCACCGGCTGCGGCTGGTGCTGTCCTCCACCGACCTCGGCTACGCCTCGCCGGCCGAACCGGCCACCTACACCGTCGCCCTGGCGGACGGCCCGGGCGGCGGGCTGAGCGTGCCGACGGCACCCGGCGTCCGCACCGGTTCGGCCGGGCTGCCGTGGTGGGTGTGGGCGCTGCCGGCCGCCGGTCTCGTCGTGGCGGCGGCCGTCCTGCTCACGGGCCGCCGGCGCACCGCGGTGCCACCGCCGGTCCCGGAGCTCGCCCGGGTGCCCCTGCAGATCACCGGGCTGAGCAAGCGGTATGCCGGGGGCGCCGACGGATACGCCGTGCGGGATCTGTCCTTCCGGGTGGAGCGCGGCCAGGTGCTCGGCCTGCTCGGCCCGAACGGGGCGGGCAAGACCACGACGCTGCGCATGCTCATGGGGCTCATCCGGCCGGACGAGGGGGAGATCCGCGTGTTCGGTCACGCGATCCGGCCGGGCGCGCCCGTACTGTCGCGCGTGGGGGCGTTCGTGGAAGGGGCGGGTTTCCTGCCGCACCTCTCCGGCCGGGCCAATCTCGAGCTGTACTGGCGGAGCACCGGCCGGCCCGCCGAGGACGCGCACCTGGACGAGGCGCTGGAGATCGCGGGGCTGGGCCAGGCGCTGGAGCGCGCGGTCCGTACGTACTCGCAGGGCATGCGGCAGCGGCTGGCGATCGCGCAGGCGATGCTCGGGCTGCCGGACCTGCTGATCCTCGACGAGCCGGCCAACGGGCTCGATCCGCCGCAGATCCGCGAGATGCGGGAGGTGATGATCCGTTACGCGGCCGCCGGCCGCACCGTGATCGTCTCCAGTCATCTGCTGTCCGAGGTCGAGCAGTCGTGCACGCACCTGGTCGTGATGGACCGCGGCCGGCTGGTGAGCGCCGGGCCGGTCGCGGACATCGTCGGCTCCGGCGACACGCTGCTGGTCGGCGTCGAGGGCCGGCTGTCCGACGTGGTGGTCGAGAAGGTGGCCGCGCTGCCGGGCGTCGCATCGGCCGAACGGGCCGACGGAGGACTGCTGGTGCGGCTCGACGGCGCGAGCGCGCCGGCCCTGCTGGCGGAGCTGGTCCGGCTGGAGATCCCGGTGGCGCGCGTGGGCCCGCACCGCCGGCTGGAGGACGCGTTCCTGACCCTGATCGGAGGACCGGCATGAGCACGGCACTGGAGTCCGCGCCCGGTTACCGCGCCCGGCGCACCCTGCCGCTGCGCGTGGAGGCGGCCCGGCAGCTGCGGCGCAGACGCACGTTCGTCGTCGGGGCGGTCCTGGCCGCGCTGCCGTTCATACTGCTCGCCGCCTTCGCGATCGGCGGCGAGCGCGGCGGGCGGGACGGGCGGGTCACACTGATGGACACCGCCACCGCCTCCGGCGTGAACTTCGCCGCCACCGCGCTGTTCGTCTCGGCGGGCTTCCTGCTGGTGGTGCCGGTGGCGCTGTTCTGCGGGGACACGGTGGCGTCGGAGGCCGGCTGGTCGTCCCTGCGGTATCTGCTGGCGGCCCCGGTGCCGCGCGACCGTCTGCTGCTCGTCAAGCTGACGGTGGCCCTGGTGTTCAGCGCGGCGGCGATGCTGCTGCTGCCGCTGGTGGCCCTCGGGGTGGGCACGGCCGCCTACGGCTGGGGACCGCTGCGCATACCGACCGGGGGCACACTGGAGGCGGACACGGCGGTGGCCCGGCTGGCGATCGTCATCGGCTACGTCTTCGTCAGCCAACTGGTCACGGCGGGGCTGGCCTTCTGGCTGTCGACGGTCACGGACGCGCCGCTGGGCGCGGTGGGCGGCGCCATGGGCCTCACCATCGTCGGCAACGTCCTCGACGCGGTCACCGCGCTCGGCCACTGGCGGGACCTGCTGCCGGCGCACTGGCAGTACGCCTGGGCGGACGCGGTCCAGCCGCAGCTGGAGTGGGGCGGCATGGTCAAGGGCGCGGCGGTGTCGTCGGCGTACGCGGTCGTGCTGCTCGCCCTCGCGTTCCGGCACTTCCGCGGCAAGGACGTGGTCTCCTGACGGCCGGCTCCCGGTTCACCGGCTCCCGTACACCGGCTCCTCCGGGCGTGCCCGGGTCAGGAGGCGCAGGGCCGCGTCGCCCGCCTCCGTCGGGGTCCGGCGGGCGGCCCGGTCCTCCGTGGGGCCGTGGTGCCAGCCCTCCATCACCGTGATGCGGCCGCCCTCCGCCTCGAACACCCGGCCAGTGACGCCACGGGACGCGGCGGAGGCCAGCCACACGACCAGCGGGGAGACGTTCTCGGGCGCCATCGCGTCGAACGTGTCCGGCCGGTCCGGAGGGGCCATCCCGGCGGCGAAGACGGTCTCCGTCATGCGGGTGCGGGCGGCGGGCGCGACGGCGTTGACCAGGACGCCGTAGGGGGCGAGTTCGGCGGCCGCGACGAGCGTCAGAGCCGCGATGCCGGCCTTCGCGGCGGCGTAGCCGGCCTGGCCGACGCTGCCGAGCAGGCCGGCGCCCGAGGTGGTGTTGACGACGCGGGCGGCCGGCGGGCGGCCCGCCTTGGTCTCGGCGCGCCAGTGCGCCGCGGCGTGCCGCAGCGGCAGGAAGTGGCCCTTGAGGTGGACGCGGACGACGGCGTCCCAGTCGTCCTCACCGAGGTTGACGAGCATGCGGTCGCGCAGGAAGCCCGCGTTGTTGACGAGGGCGTCCAGCCGACCGAAGGTCTCAAGGGCCGTGGTGACGAGGGAGGCGGCGCCGTCCGGGGTCGCGACGTCCCCGGGGTGGGCGACGGCCTGGCCGCCGCGGGCGCGGATCTCGGCGGCGGTGCACTCGGCGGGGCCCGGGCCGCCGCCCTCGCCGTCCGGGCCGACGCCGAGGTCGTTGACGACGACCCGCACCCCCTCGGCGGCGAGGGCGAGGGCGTGGGCCCGGCCCAGCCCGCGCCCGGCCCCGGTGACGACGGCGACACGTCCGTTGCTTGCGGTCATCACGGCTCTCCTTTCGCATCGTGCGCGGCACCCCGCACCGCGGTCAGAAACGCCGGCCACTCCCCTCCCCCGTGCATCAGCAGGCTCGCGCCGGTGATGTACGCGGCCCGCTCGGAGGCGAGGAACACGGCGGCCTCGCCCACCTCGTCGGGCTCGGCCAGGCGGCCGGCCGGCACCGTGCGGGCGACGGCGGCCATGCCGTCCGCGTCGCCGTAGTGGGCCCGCGCGGCCTCCGTACCCACCATGCCCAGCACAAGGGTGTTGACGCGGACGGCCGGGGCCCATTCGACGGCCATGGAACGGGCGAGGCTCTCCAGGGCGGCCTTGGCGGCGCCGTAGGCGGCGGTGCCCGGGGAGGGGCGGGTACCGCTGACGCTGCCGATCATCAGGACGCTGCCGCCCGGCGGCATGTGCGCACGGGCGGCGAGCGAGGCGGTCAGCGGCGCGGTGAGGTTCAGGTCGAGCACGCGGGCGTGCTGCTCGGCGCCGGCCGCGTCGAGGGGCCGGAAGGGCGTGCCGCCCGCGTTGTTGACCAGGACGTCCACCCGGCCGCGCTCCCGCGCCACACGGGCGTCCAGCTCCCGGACGGCGCAGGCGTCGCGCAACTCGACGGGCAGGAACCGCGCGTGGCGTCCGCTCGCCGCGACGGGCCGGTCCGGCGGCCTGCGGGCGCAGATCACGACCTCGGCGCCGGCGCGCAGGAACGCCCGGGCGATGCCGGCGCCGACGCCGCGCGTGCCACCGGTGACGACGGCGACGCGGCCCGGCAGCCCGGGAGCGCTTCCCATCTCGCAACCTCCCGCAGCGGGCGGTCCGCTGCTACCTTCGCAGTCAGCACCATCACCTAACAAACGTTTGGTGGAAAGGTAGCTGATCCGCCGATGGGTGTCTCCACCGCACGTCCCGAACCGGGCATCGCCGTCGTCACCGTGGACTTCCCGCCCGTCAACGCCCTGCCCGTGCGGGGCTGGTACGAGCTGGCGGAGGCCGTGCGGGCGGCCGGTGCGGACCCGGACGTCCGCTGCGCCGTGCTCCGCGCGACCGGCCGCGGCTTCAACGCCGGCGTCGACATCAAGGAGTTGCAGCGCACGCCCGGGCACCGGGCGCTGCTCGGCGCCAATCACGGCTGCGCCACGGCGTTCTCCGCCGTCTACGACTGCCCGGTCCCGGTCGTCGCGGCCGTGCACGGCTTCTGTCTCGGCGGCGGCGTCGGGCTGGCCGGCAACGCCGACGCGGTGGTGGCCGGCGAGGACGCCACGTTCGGTCTGCCGGAGCTGGACCGGGGGGCGCTCGGCGCCGCCACGCACCTGGCCCGGCTCGTACCGCAGCACCTGCTGCGCGCGCTCTCCTACACGGCCCGCACGGTCACGGCCGCGGAGCTGCACCGCCACGGTTCCGTGTGGCGCGTCGTGCCGCCGGGCGAGGAGACAGCCGCCGCGCTGGAACTGGCCCGGGAGATCGCCGCCAAGGACGGCTCGCTGCTGCGTCTGGCCAAGGCGGCGCTCAACGGCATCGACCCCGTCGACGTCCACCGCAGCTACCGCTACGAGCAGGGCTTCACCTTCGAGGCCACGCTCAGCGGCGTCGGCGACCGGCATCGCGACGCGTTCGCCGACCGGAACGGCCGGGAGGACCGGCACGGCCGGGGCCGGAAGGACGCGCCATGACGACCGCGCCCCGTTGCGACAAGCGGATGACGGCGGACGAGGCGGTCTCCCGGCTGGAGAGCGGCATGACGATCGGCATCGGCGGCTGGGGTTCGCGCCGCAAGCCGATGGCCCTGGTGCGGGCGATCCTCCGCTCGGATCTCACCGATCTGACCGTGGTGTCGTACGGCGGCCCGGACGTCGGGCTGCTGGCTGCCGCCGGGCGGATCCGCCGGCTCGTCACGGCCTTCGTCACCCTCGACTCGATCCCGCTGGAGCCGCACTTCCGGACCGCGCGGCAGAACGGCCGTCTGGAGCTGACCGAGCTGGACGAGGCGATGTTCATGTGGGGGCTGACGGCGGCCGCGCACCGGCTGCCGTTCCTGCCGGTGCGGGCCGGGCTGGGCTCGGACGTGATGCGGGTCAACCCGTGGCTGCGGACCGTCGTCTCCCCGTACGAGGACGAGGAGGAGCTCGTCGCCGTGCCGGCGCTCGCCCTCGACGCGGCACTGGTCCACCTCAACCGGGCGGACGCCCGCGGCAACGCCCAGTACCTCGGCCCGGACCCGTACTTCGACGACCTCTTCTGCGAGGCCGCCCGCGAGGCGTACGTCTCCTGCGAACGCGTCGTCGGCAGCGAGGAGTTCGCCGCCGAGGGCGGTCCGCAGACGCTGCTCGTCCAGCGGCACTGCGTGACGGGCGTGATCGAGGCGCCGGGCGGCGCGCACTTCACGTCCTGCGCGCCGGATTACGAGCGCGACGAGGCGTTCCAGGCCGCGTACGCCGCGGCGGCCGCCGAACCGGCGGCCTGGCGGCAGTTCACGCGGCGGTTCCTGTCCGGCGACGAGGAGGACTACCGCGCGGCGGTGGCCGCCTTCGCGGCGGACCGCAGGGGGGAGGACGCGTGAGCGGTGGTGCGAGCCGGGCCGAGCGGTGCGTGGTGGCGTGCGCGGAGGCGTGGCGCGGGGACGGGGAGATCCTGGCGAGCCCGATGGGCGTCGTGCCCACGATCGGCGCGCGGCTGGCGAAGCTGACCTTCGCACCGGACCTGCTGCTGACGGACGGCGAGGCGATGCTGATCGGCGACGTGCCGGCGCTGGGGTCCGGGGCCCGGGTCGTCGAGGGCTGGCTGCCCTACCGCCGGCACCTGGCGCTGGCCGCCGGCGGGAAGCGGCACGTGATGATGGGCGCGAGCCAGCTGGACCGGCACGGCAACCAGAACATCAGC
>NZ_JBFAPH010000352.1:0-6470 GCF_040675635.1 Streptomyces sp. NPDC049577 | reverse complement strand
GGCGCTCCTGCTCGGCGGTGGGCGCGAGCCGCTCCGGGCGGGGCGGTACGGGCCGTGTCTGCCCCGACCGGGAGACCGCGCTGGCCGCCTGCCGCGAGGTCACCGGTGTCCGCAACCTGATGGGCGCGACCAACGACCAGGTGATCCTCCAGGAGTTCCTGGCGGGCACCCAGTACATCGTCAACACCGTCAGCCTGCACGGTCGTCACCTGCTCACCGAGCTGTACGCCGAGCGGATCGACCGGATCGACAACGCCCCGGTACTGCGGCACATCATCTCCCGCACGGAGAGCGCCGGCCGGGAGCGCGAGCTGGTCGAGTACGTCTTCGGTTGCCTGGACGCGCTGGGCGTGCGGGAGGGCGCCGCGCACACGGAGGTGATGCTCACCCCCGGCGGACCCCGTCTGGTCGAGGTGAACTCCCGTGTGATGGGCCCGAGTCTGGCCCCCGACCCGTACCACGCGGCGTTCGGCTACAGCCACCAGCACCTCACCGTGGAACGCTATCTGCGTCCCGCCGAGTTCGAGCGGCGTTTCGCCCTCCCGTACGGGCCGGCGCGGACCGTGGCCAAGGTCTTCCTCCGCCCGCACCGGGAGGGGGTCCTGGAGGCCGTGGACGGCCTGCGGGCGCTGCGCCGGATGCCCGGCTTCCACAGTGTCGTCCGGCTGCCGAAGGTGGGCGAGCCGCTGCGCGACCGCTATCTGACCACCGGGGCCTGCGGGATCGCCTTCCTGGTCCACGAGGACGCGGCGCTGCTGGAGAGTGTCCTGGAGACGCTGCACGAGATGGAGGACGCGGGCGACTTCTTCCGGGTCCGGGCGGGTGGGGCGTGACGTGGCGGAGGTTCTGATCTCGCTGTCGGTACTGCTTCAGGCGGGCTGTTTCGGCTATCTGTCGGGGCGGCTCACGCCGAGCGGCAGCCTGCTGCTGTCGTGCGCGGGCTTCGCGCTGTCGGCGCTGGTGTTCAACGGGCTGCGGCTGGTCCGGCGGGGGCGGGCTTCCGGCGCCCGCGCGAACCCCGCGGACCGGCGGCGCGTACGCCGGCTGCTGTGGCTGATGAACGCGGTCACCGCGCTCACCTTCCTGAGCTTCTACGTCGCCCTGGCGTGGATCCCGGCGACGCTGGCCAGTGGCGTCGAGACCGCCATCGGTCCGCTGGCGCTGGCCGTGCTCGCGGTGGTCCTCGGTGTGGGTGACCGGCCGACGCCGCGCGCCTGGGGCTGGGCCGTGGCGCTCGCGGCCGTCGGCGGAGCCCTGGCCTGGCGCCTCACCGGCGGTGACGGCGTGGGCCGGTCCGCCGTGGCGGGGCTCGCCCTGGTCGCCGTCGCCGGGGCCGGGGCCTCGGGGCTCGCGCTGGTGTCGAAGGCGCTGGGCGAGCTGGGCGCCGACCCGGTCACCGTGACGGCCCACCGCTTCCACCTCACCTATCTCGGTGCCGGGGCGCTCTTCCTGGTCCAGGGCGCGTCACCGCACGACAGCGGGGTCGCGCTCGCGCTCCTTCCGCCGGTGGGCGCGGCGGCCGTGACGGTCCCGCTGTTCGTGCTCCAGGTGGGCCTTCAGCGGGCGCGCCCGATGGTCGCGATGACCATTCTGACGACGCTGCCGGGCCTGACCTATCTCTCCGAGGCGCTGTGGGGCGGGGGCGTCGACGCCGCCGGCCTCGCGCTCACCGCGCTGCTCGTCCTCCTGGCCGTCGTGTCCGCGGCGGCGGGGCGGCCACGCGCGCAGCACGCGGCACGGCCGCCGAAGCCGACCGACACCACCCTTTTCCCGGCCTCCGTGGCGAGTTCCGTGGGCAGTAAGGACGACTCTTGACCACACACATCACCCGTCGCCTGGCGTCGGCCGCGCCCGCGAGCGCGGTCACGGCGGGCTTCCTCGCCATGCTCATCGGCGTCACCAGTTCCGTGGCCATCGTCGTCACCGCGGCGGAGCAGGCCGGCGCCACCCACGCGCAGCTCACGTCGTGGATGCTCGCCCTCGGCGTCGGTATCGGTGTCACCGGCGTCGGGCTCTCGCTGCGCTACCGGGCGCCGGTCGTCACGGCGTGGTCCACGCCCGGCGCCGCCCTGCTGGCCACCGGGTTGCACGGGGTGTCGATGGCACAGGCCGTCGGCGCGTTCCTGCTCTCGGCGGTCCTGATCGCGGTCAGCGGTGTGACCGGCTGGTTCGAACGCGTCATGGACCGGATCCCCGTGCCGCTGGCCGCGGCCCTGCTGGCGGGCGTGCTCGTGCAGTTCGGCACGGGCCTGTTCACCAGGATGCAGCACAGCTTCGCCGTGGTGTTCCCCATGTTCGCGGTCTACCTGCTGGGCCGGAGGTGGCTGCCGCGCTACGCCGTCATCGGTGCGCTGGCCGTCGGGACCGCGGTGAGTGCGTTCCAGGGCTCGTGGCACCTGCGGGGTCTTCACCTGGCACCGGCCGAACCGGTGTTCGTCCGCCCGGAGTTCTCCTGGCAGGTACTCGTCGGCGTCGGCCTGCCGCTGTTCGTGGTGACCATGGCCTCGCAGAACCTCCCGGGCGTGGCGGTCCTGCGCAACGCCGGCTACCGCACGCCCGTCTCGCCCCTGCTCACCTGGACCGGCATCGTCAATGCCCTGCTGGCCCCGCTGGGTTGCTTCGGCCTGAATCTGGCCGCCATCACGGCGGCGATCTGCACGGGCGAGGAGGCCCACCGCGACCCCCGCAGACGCTACCTGGCCGCCGTCTGGGCGGGCCTGTTCTACCTGGTGGTCGGTCTCTTCGGCGGCGTGGTGGGATGGCTGCTCACCGCCATGCCCAGCGCGCTCATCATGGGCATCGCCGGCCTGGGCCTGCTGGGCACGATCGGCAGCTCGCTGTCGACGGCCCTGTCCGACGAGGGCACGCGCGAGGCGGCGGTCATCACGTTCCTGGCCACCGCTTCGGGCATGACGCTGTTCGGCATCGGGTCGACGTTCTGGGGGCTGCTGGCCGGCGTGCTGGCGACGGCGGTGGCGAACGCCCGGCGCCGCCGGGCGCCGAAGGCGGACCCGGCCGACCCGGCGCCGTCCCCGGCGGAGCGCGAGGAGAGCCGGGCGTAGCGCTGTCCCTCGGCGCCGGCGGCGCGGCCACCGCCGCCTCGGCCGGCACACGGCACGCAGGTGGTGCGGGCTCTCAGCTGCTCGTCGCCGACGGCGCGCACCTTCGCACCACGGTGCCGTCGCCGGGCACTTCGACAGGGGGCTTGTCGAGGCACCACGCCTCCAGGGCGCTTGTCCTCGCGGCCAAGCTGCCCCGCCGGCACGCGTGGCGCAGCTGTTCCCGACCAGGCTGCTCGCGGCGAGGCGACCGCTGCGGCCGCCGGGCCGGGCCCGGCGCTGCGGGGCCTTTCCGGGCGCGGCCCGTCAGCGGCGCCGGAGGGCGTTGAGCCGGGCGGCCTGGCGTGTCAGGTGATCACGCTCGGCGAGGTTGGGTGCCTTGTGGGCCGCCTCGGCGTACAGCCGGGCCGCTGTCGCCAGGTCGCCGTCGCGCTCGTGGAGGTACGCCGCCACTGCGGCGTGGCGGGGCAGTGAGGTGTCCAGCTCCGCGAGCGCCGCCAGCCCGGCGCGTGGTCCGTCGGCCTCGCCGACGGCCACCGCGCGGTTGAGCCGGACGATGGGGCTGTCGGTCAGGCGCATGAGCTCGTCGTACCACTCGGCGATCTGCACCCAGTCGGTCTCCTCGGCGGTGGGTGCGTCGGCGTGGAGGGCCGCGATGGCGGCCTGGGCCTGGAACTCGCCCAGCCGGTCGCGGGCGAGGGCCGCCTGGAGGATCGCGACGCCCTCGGCGATCGACTCGGTGTCCCACCGGCTGCGGTCCTGCTCGGCGAGCGGGACCAGGCTGCCGTCGGTCGCGGTCCGGGCCGCGCGCCTGGCGTGGTGGAGCAGCATGAGGGCGAGCAGCCCGGCCACCTCGGGGTGGTCGATGCGGGCGGCGAGCTGCCGGGTGAGCCGGATGGCCTCGGCGGCGAGGTCGACGTCGCCGCTGTAGCCCTCGTTGAAGACGAGGTAGAGGACGCGCAGCACGGTGGCGACGTCGCCGGGCCGGTCGAAGCGCACGCCGGCCACGGTGCGCTTGGCCCGGCTGATCCGTTGCGCCATGGTCGCCTCGGGTACCAGGTAGGCCTGGGCGATCTGGCGGGTGGTCAGCCCGCCGACGGCACGCAGTGTGAGGGCGACGGCGGACGACGGGGTCAGTGACGGGTGGGCGCACAGGAAGTAGAGCTGGAGCGTGTCGTCCACCGCGGGCGCCGGCCCGGGCACCGGCTCCTCGTCGAGGCGGTCCTCGCGCCGGCGGCGGGCGGCGTCCGCCCGGGCCTGGTCGAGGAACTTGCGCCAGGCCACGGTGACCAGCCAGCCCTTCGCGTCCCGCGGAGGGTCGGCCGGCCAGACCCGGAGCGCCTCGACCAGAGCGTCCTGCACGGCGTCCTCGGCCGCCGCGAAGCCGGCTCCGCGGCGGACGAGGACGGTGAGCACGCTCGGCGTCAGGCTTCTCAGCAGGGCCTCGTCCACCGGTGACGTCACTGCGTGATGGTGGGCGGCGCGGCCAGGAACGGGCGCACCTCCAGCCATTCGTGGATCGGCCTGCCGCCCGCCCCGGGGGCGGCCGACAGTTCCCCGGCCAGCTCGACGGCGCGCTCGTAGCTGTCGACGTCGATGATCATCCAGCCGGCGATGAGGTCCTTGGTCTCGGCGAACGGGCCGTCGGTGACCGGCGGGCGCCCCTCACCGTCGTAGCGGACCCACGCACCCTCGGGGGCGAGGGCCTGACCGTCGACGAACTCGCCGGTCTTCTCCAGCCGCGCCGCGAAGTCGTGCATGTACTGCACGTGCGCCGAGATCTCCTGTGGTGTCCACTGGTCCATCGGCACGTCGTTCACCGGAGCAGGAGCGCCACGGTAGTGCTTGAGCAGCAAGTACTTGGCCATCGTGATCTCTCCTCGGTGCTGGTACGACCCATTGTGGTCGCCTTCACCCCGGGGACGGAGCCAGGCACGGGTTCTCGACATCACCATCCGAATTTTTCCGGGCTCTCACGGACAAGCACTGGACGAGCCCTCTCGTGGTGTCCGGGCCACGGCGTGGCGCGAGGCCGAGACTCAGCGCGGGCGCCCCGGAGGAGCCGTCGGCCCGGGCGCGCGCGTCACCGCCCGGCTGCGCGCGGAGGACCCGGAAGGCCGCCTCCGAGGCCCTCCGCAAGGGGCCGGGCCGGCCATGAGCCCCGGCGCCGTGTGGGGCACGGGCCTGCCAGACGTGTGACGCCGGCCTCGTCCTCTGTGAGCCGGTCGAACGCGACGGCGAGAGTGCCCGCCTGGCCGCCGGCGCGGACGAGCGGCACCTCGCGCGCCGCCGTACCGACCCTGCTCGTTCTCGGCTTCGGCAACGTCGGCGAACGTGCCGTCGCCGAGGGCATTGCGACCGTCGGCTCCTTGCTCACCGGCTCGTCGCAGGGCGCCGGGCTGTGGGCGGCACCGCCGGAACTGTGAGGAGCCGCACGACCGATCAGGTGCGAGTTCCGCGGATGACGCAGAGCCGTAAACCCGCCCCTGGGGGCCGCGTTCCGCATCCGCTCATACGAGTAATGAGCTTTCGGATGGAAATATCCGCGGATGCCCGTTGAACGCCGCGTTGCGGATTGTCACCGCCGTTCGCCATGAACATCGTTGGATGACATGACACCCCCCGTAACAGCCGTCCTTCCCTTGCTCATCACCTGTCTCGTCGAACACTTCGGCAGGGATCCCGAGGCGGTCACGGCCGACACCCGGCTGGAGGATCTGGAGATGGACTCGCTGGCCGTGCTGGAGCTGCTGACCGTCCTGGAGGACGAGCACGGCATCCCCCTGCCCGAGGACACCGGATCGCTTCACGACGGTTCGACCCTCGCGGACGTCGCCGCGCTGATCGAGCGGGCCCGGGCGGCCTCCGCCGAGGCTCCCGCATGACCGCCGTCGCGGTGACTGGCGTCGCGATGATCACCCCTGCGGGGAACGACGCCACCTCGACGTGGGAGCGTATGCGGCTGGGCACCTCGACCGCCTCCGCCGATCCGAAGCTCGACGGGCTGCCCGTCACCTTCTCCTGCCGGGCCGACTCCTTCGACGCGGACCGCGTGCTGGGGCGCCAGCTGACCTGGCGTCTGGACCGTTTTCTCCAGCTCGCGATCGCCGTGGCCCGGCAAGCGGTCGCCGACGCCGGACTCGATGCGACCGCCTGGGACGGTGAGCGCGTCGGCGTGGTGGTGGGCGCGAGCGGGGAAGGTGACGAGACGGCGGGCACGGCCTGGAAGAAGCTGCTGGACGGGCGGCACAAGGGCATCTCACCGAGCACCATTCCACGGGGCGCGGCCAACATGGCCGCGGGCGAGATCAGTCTCGATCTCAACGCCAGGGGCCCCGGCCTGAGCGTGCACACCGCCTGCGCCTCCGGGGCCACGGCCATCAGCGTGGCCCACGGCCTGCTGCGGTCCGG
>NZ_JBFAPH010000351.1:0-6482 GCF_040675635.1 Streptomyces sp. NPDC049577 | reverse complement strand
GACGGCGGCCGGTCCGGCGGCGGGCTCGACGGCGTCGGCGGGAGCTGCGGCGGCGACGAGCAGGCCCGGACCGACCACACCGCCGGCCCCGGACTACCGGGGCCGGCGCCTGGACGTGGCGTACGCGAAGGCCACGAGGGCCGGATACTCCGTCACACAGCACGACGCGTCCAAGGACCGCAAGGCCGTCACGGCCCGCTCACTGTGGACGGTGTGTTTCCAGCAGGCGAGCAGCGGAACCGGCGCCCGCCCCGCACTCGACTTCGGCGTCGTCCACACGGGCGACCCCTGCCCGAAGAAGGACGGCGACCCGATTCCGTGGCCGGTCATGCCCGAGTTGGTGTGGAAGACATGGCCGACGGCACGCGCGCAGGTCGTGGCGCTGGGGATTCCCGAGGGCCACGTCCAGGCGCGGGCGGCGTACCGGAACGACACCCTGCCGGACGAAGGGGCGTACGACGACTGGCGGGTGTGCGCCCACGATCCGGCCGAGGGCCGTCAGGTCCCGCGCGACACCCGGGTGACGCTCTATCTCTCGTCCCGCGACAACGGCTGTCCCGACCCGGCCCGGGCGACGGGCGCCGCGGTCGACCTGCCGGACCGCGACGACGACGGCGACCCGGACTACCGCGACCCCTTCCCCGGGGACCACGACCGCAACACCGCCTTCCCGGACGGGATCCCCCGTGGATCCGACGACTCCGACGGCTCCGGCGACTCGTCGGGCGGCTCCCACCGTCACGGCCACAGCGTCTGCCCCCACACGCGCCTGTGCTGAGGGCCTGCGTGTGCGAGGTTTCCCCCACACACGCCGGGGGTGCCGCGGTGACGGGGTGAGGCCCGGGCCGGCGCTACCGCACTGGTCCGGGCCGTGGTGTCAGGAGGCCGTGCCGCCCAGTTCCTCGCGGACCTCGCGGGCCGCCGCCACCAGGTTCTCCAGGGAGGCGCGGACCTCGGGCCGGCCGCGGGTCTTCAGGCCGCAGTCGGGGTTGACCCACAGGCGGTCGGCGGGGATCGCGGACAGGGCCTTCCGCAGCAGGTCCGCCACCTCGCCGATGCCGGGGACGCGCGGCGAGTGGATGTCGTAGACGCCGGGGCCGGCCTCGCGCGGGTAGCCCGCCGTGGCCAGCTCCCCGGCGACCTGCATGTGCGAGCGGGCCGCCTCCAGGCTGATGACGTCCGCGTCGAGGTCGTCGATGGCCGCCAGGACGTCGCCGAACTCGGCGTAGCACATGTGGGTGTGGATCTGGGTGTCCGGCCGGACGCCGCTCGTGGCGAGACGGAAGGACTCGGTGGCCCAGGCGAGGTACGCCGCGTGGTCGGCGGCGCGCAGCGGGAGGGTCTCGCGGAGGGCGGGCTCGTCCACCTGGATCACCGGTGTCCCGGCGGCCTCCAGGTCGTTCACCTCGTCGCGCAGGGCCAGGGCGACCTGCCGGGCCGTGTCGGCGAGGGGCTGGTCGTCGCGGACGAAGGACCAGGCGAGCATGGTGACCGGGCCGGTGAGCATGCCCTTGACCGGGCGCTCGGTGAGCGACTGCGCGTAGCGGGTCCAGCGGACCGTCATGGGCTCGGAGCGGGAGATGTCGCCGGCGAGGACCGGCGGGCGGACGTAGCGGGTGCCGTACGACTGGACCCAGCCGTGCTGGGTGGCCAGGTAGCCGGTGAGCTGCTCGGCGAAGTACTGGACCATGTCGTTGCGCTCGGGCTCGCCGTGCACGAGGACGTCGAGGCCGGTCTTCTCCTGGAAGGAGACGACCTCGCGGATCTCGGCCTCGATCCGCTCCTCGTAGGCCGCGGTGCCGATGCGTCCGGCGCGCAGGTCGGCGCGGGCCGTGCGCAGCTCGGTGGTCTGCGGGAAGGAGCCGATCGTGGTGGTCGGCAGCGGCGGGAGCCGCAGGTGGGCGCGCTGGGCGGCCGCGCGCTCGGGGTAGGGCTGGGACCGGTGCGCGTCGGCGGCGATGACGGCGGCGGCGCGGGCGCGCACCGCCGGGTCCCGGGTGATCGCCGAGCCGGCGCGCGAGGCGCGGTCGGCGCGGTTGGCGGCGAGTTCGGCGGCGATGGCGTCGGTGCCGTGCGCGAGTCCCCTGGCGAGGGTGACGACCTCCCGGGCCTTCTGGCGGGCGAAGGAGAGCCAGCGGAGGATCTGTCCGTCGATGTCGCGCTCGGCCGTGGCGTCCAGGGGGACGTGCAGCAGGGAGCAGGAGGGGGCGACGTCGACCCGGTCGGCGAGGCCGAGGAGGGTGCCGAGGGTGGACAGGGACCTCTCGAGGTCGTCGATCCATACGTTGCGGCCGTCGACCACGCCGGCGACCAGGCGTTTGCCGGGCAGGCCGCCGACGGCCGCGAGGTCGTCGAGGTTGGCGGCGGCGGACCGGGTGAAGTCGAGGGCGAGGCCGTCGACGGGGGCCTTGGCCAGGACCGGCAGGGCCTCGCCGAGGCGGTCGAAGTAGGAGGCGACGAGCAGCTTGGGGCGGTCGGTGAGGGTGCCCAGCTCGCGGTAGGCGCGGCCGGCGGCGTTCAGCTCGGCCGGGGTGCGGTCCTGGACCAGGGCGGGCTCGTCGAGTTGGACCCATTCGGCCCCGGCGGCCCGCAGGTCCGCGAGGACCTCGGCGTAGACGGGCAGCAGCCGGTCGAGGAGGGTGAGCGGTTCGAAGCCGGCGGCGACGCCGGGCGCGGGCTTGGCCAGCAGCAGGTAGGTGACCGGTCCGACGAGGACCGGTCGGGCGGTGAGGCCGAGGGCGAGGGCCTCTCCCAGTTCCGTGACCTGGTTGGCGGAGTCGGCGGTGAAGACGGTGTCGGGGCCGAGCTCGGGGACCAGGTAGTGGTAGTTGGTGTCGAACCACTTGGTCATCTCCAGTGGTGCCACGTCCTGAGTGCCGCGGGCCATGGCGAAGTACCCGTCCAGGGGGTCCGCCGCGACGGCGGCGCGGTGGCGGGCGGGGATCGCGCCGACCATGACGCTGGTGTCCAGGACGTGGTCGTAGTACGAGAAGTCGCCGGTCGGCACCTCGTGGACGCTGGCGTCGGCGAGCTGCCGCCAGTTGGCGGCGCGCAGTTCGGCGGCCGTCTCCCGGAGGGCACCGGCGGTGACGCGGCCCTTCCAGTAGCCCTCGATCGCCTTCTTCAGTTCACGGCCCTGGCCCTGCCGGGGGTAGCCGTGAACGGTGGCGCGTGCTGCCGCGGCTGCGGACTTGCTGGTCACGGAACTCTCCTTCGCGAGTTTCTGTTCAGCACCTCGGAAACCCGGCGAGGACGCGAAGGGTGACGGATCCGGCGGGTCGCCGCCGTTGCGCGGGCCCGTTGGATGTGTACGCCGACCCGCCCTCGAGGTCACCGGGATCTCCGCGCGCGAACGCTCGCGCGCGGGCAGCGGCAGGTCTTCGGACTCGCGGGCGCGTCTGCCGGGGCAGACACCTACTGGCCGTCGCTTCCCGGACCCGCCCGGGCCCAGTGCGTATGACGGCGGTCGTTCCCGCTCACCGCTGCGGGGCAGTCCCGGATTCCCACCGGGTTCCCTCTTGCGACGCGCCTGCCTGGCGAGCAGGGCGAACCGGCTGCACTGGCCACCCTAGAGGGAGGGTCGCCGGCCGGGACAGGGTTGTTCACATACCGGTCACACATCACGCCGCGCCCTCCGGTGCGGCCCCGGCCGTCGCCGGGAACTTCTTCGTCACCGGCCGTAGGTGTGGAACCCCCGGCCCGTCTTGCGGCCGAGCAGCCCCGCCTCCACCATGCGCAGCAGCAGCGGGGGCGGGGCGTAGAGCGGTTCCTTGAACTCCTCGTAGAGGGATTCCGCGATGGAGGCGACGGTGTCCAGGCCGATCAGGTCGGCGAGCCGGAGCGGGCCCATCGGATGAGCGCAGCCGAGCTCCATGCCGGTGTCGAGGTCGGTCGCGGTGGCGAAGCCGGACTCGGCCATGCGGATCGCGGAGAGCAGATAGGGGATCAGGAGGGCGTTGACGACGAAGCCGGCGCGGTCCCGGGACCGTACGACCGTCTTGCCCAGGGTGCGGGTGGCGAAGGTCTCGACGGCGTCCGCGGTCGCGGCCGTGGTGTGCAGGGAGGAGACGACCTCGACCAGGGGCAGGACGGGCACGGGGTTGAAGAAGTGCAGTCCGACCACGCGGTCGGCACGGCGTGTCGCCATGCCGAGGCGCATCACGGGGATCGAGGAGGTGTTGGTGGCGAGGATCGCCTCCGGATCCTCAACGATCTTGTCGACGGCGGCGAAGACCTCGGTCTTCACCTCGGCGTTCTCGCTGACGGCCTCGATGACGAGGTGGCGGTCGGCGAGGTCGTCGAGGCTGCCGGAGAAGGCGAGCCGGGCGAGGGCGTCCTGGGCGCTCGCCCCGTCCAGCTTGCCCTTGGTGACGGCGCGTTCGAGGGAGGCGGTCACGCGGTCCCGTGCGGCGCGGGCGGCGGTGGCGTCGGCCTCGCAGACGACGGTGTCGAGCCCGGCGCGGGCGCAGACCTCGGCGATGCCGGCGCCCATCTGCCCGCCGCCGACGATCCCGATACGGGTGAGGGTGGTGTTCACGACTGTGCCTCCGGAGGCCGGACGAGGGGGTGGGCGTAGGCGTCGATGGTGGATCTCCGTGGCCGGTGGGAGCGCTCAGTGGAACTGCTCCTCCTCGGTGGAGCCGGTCAGTGCCGTGGCGTCGGCGGCGACCTGCCGGCCGGAGAGGTAGACGGCCTGCAGTCCGGCCTTGACCATCTGCACGGCCTGTCCGCCGGTGAGCGCGCCGAGGGCGTGCACGTAGTCGCGCTCGTGCAGTTGCCGCCACAGGCGCTCGGCCCCGCGGCGGGCCAGGGTGTGCTCCTCGCGGACGCTGCCGGACAGCCGGATGACGTCCTCGGCGCCGTAGGTCCGCTCGATGCCCTTCCAGCGGGGGTCGGTCGCCCAACGCCGGGTGAGGTCGTCCACGGTGGTCGGGGCGTCCGTCGCTGCCTGTGCCATGGCTGCCTCCAGGGATGGGTGCCAAGTGTGCGAAGACCGGGGAACTCCCCCGGGAACGCGGCCCGCCGTGCCATCGGGGATGAGCGGGAGCGGAGAGAACCGGGCCGGCGGGCCGCATGGACGACTCTTGCAGCGGCACTGAGTGCCATCAAGGGTGGCCGGATGCCAAGTGATGCGAATCTTCTCAGCGCATTCCGCCAAGTCTGCGAAGACGTGGGAAGGTTCACTTTCCGGGTCCGGGCCCTAGACTCGCCGCCGGACCGACAACGGGAGGGGCCGGCGGTGGGCAAGACCTACGCGGGCGCGCGGTTGCGCAGGCTGCGCGAGGAGCGGCGGTTCAGCCAGGCCGAGTTCGCGCGCGTGCTCGCGATCTCGCCCAGTTACCTGAACCAGATGGAGCACGATTCGCGACCCCTGACGGTCCCCGTCCTGCTGCGGCTGACCGAGGCGTTCGGGGTGGACCCCGGCTTCTTCGCCGAGCAGGACACCACACGGGTCCTCGCCGACCTCCGCGAGGCGCTCGCCGACGAGATCGCCGGCGCCCGCGTCTCTGCCGGCGAGCTGACCGAGCTCGTCTCCCGGCTGCCGTCGGTCGCCGCCGTGCTCATCGAGCTGGGGCGCCGCAACCAGGCGCTGTCCGAACGCCTGGCGGAGGCGGCCGAGGGACGCGGCGAGGTGGCCGGTCCGGCCGCACCGCGCTCCCCGCACGAGGAGGTCCGGGAGTTCTTCCACCGCCGCAAGAACTACCTCCACGACCTCGACGTCACCGCCGAGCGGCTGGCCGGGGAGCTGGGCGTCCGCCCCGGCGGGGTGCTGACCGCGCTCTCCGCCCGGCTCACCGGGAGGCACGCCGTCGAGCTGGCCGCGGGCTCCGGCCGGCTGCACCACTACGACCCGGCGCGCCGGACGCTGCATCTGTCGAGCAGGCTGCGCCCGGGCCAGCGGGCCTTCCGCATGGCCACCCAGCTGGTGCTGCTCGAACTCTCTCCCGAGCTGTCCGCCCTCGCCGCGGAGGACTTCGCCGAGGGCTCGCCGGCGTGGTCGCTCGCCCGCATCGGCATCGCCAACTACGTCGCGGCGGCGCTGATCCTGCCGTACGGCGCCTTCCACGCGGCGGCCGAGGAGATGCGGTACGACATCGAGCGGCTCACCGACCACTTCGGCGTCGGCTACGAGACCGTCTGCCACCGCCTCAGCACGCTCCAGCGGCCGCGGCTGCGCGGGGTGCCGTTCTCCTTCGTCCGCGTCGACCGCGCGGGGAACATGTCCAAGCGGCAGTCCGCGACCGGCTTCCACTTCTCCCGCGCGGGCGGCACCTGCCCGCTGTGGAACGTCTACGAGGCGTTCGCCGCCCCCGGCCGCGTCCACGTGCAGATCGCGGCCATGCCCGACGGGCAGCGCTACCTGTGGACCGCCCGGACCGTGACGCGGCAGCGCGGCGGCTGGGGAGAGCCGGGCAAGACCTTCGCCATCGGCCTGGGCTGCGAGATCCGCCACGCCGCCCGGCTCGTCTACTCCGACGGCC
>NZ_JBFAPH010000350.1:0-6493 GCF_040675635.1 Streptomyces sp. NPDC049577 | reverse complement strand
GCGGACACGGGCGGGGGTGAGACGGTCGGCCGCGGCGGGCTTCTCCCAGGGCCGGCGCAGGTCTGCCGCCAGCGGCCGGGCGAGACGGAGCTGGGGACACGATTTCGGCCACTCTGCTCGGCTACTCCGGCGCCCGGGTACCCCGCTGCTGCCCGGACCTGCGCCGCGCCGTCAAGTGGCGCTGGCGCGACGGGAAGTTCGCCCTCACCGCCCTGCCGCCCGCGGGGACCGCCTGACCGGTCGCTCCCCGCGCCCGGCCCGTCACTCGGCGTCGGGGCCGTAGACCTCGACCTTGTCCGAGACGCGACGGACGTGGATGCAGTCGCCCGGGCACTCCTTCGCCGAGTCCCGCACGTCGTTCAGGAGCGTCAACGGCACCGGCGTCGTGGCACCCTTTTCCTGGAGCAGCTCGTCGTCGGCGCTCTTCACGTACGCGAGCCCGTCGATGTCCAGCTCGAAGACCTCGGGGGCGTACTGGGCGCAGATGCCGTCACCGGTGCACAGGTCCTGGTCGATCCAGACTTCCAGGGCCGGGAGATCATCGTCGTGCACGGTCGTATCGCCTGCCGTTCCTACATATGTGAACCAATTGGAGCCAGCCCTGACGGGTGTTGACCGAGTCGACGATACAACCGCCCGCTTTCCGATGTTGATGGGTGGGTATTCCCCTCACGTGAGGACGTGCGCAAGGGTGAAGATCGGACACACTCCGACCGGGTTTGTGATCTAGGGGTTTCAACCTGCACCGGCCCAGGTAGGGTCTGGAAGCGTCCAGCTCCCCTTGGAGGAGGTGAGGACCGTGGCAGCCCACGACGACGACATGAACCGCGGCATCCGGCCGGGACGGGGATCCGACGACCCCGCGGGCCAGGTTGCCTATCTCGAGCAGGAGATCGCCGTCCTGCGACGCAAGCTCGCCGACTCTCCGCGTCACACGAGGATTCTCGAAGAGCGGATCGTCGAGCTCCAGACGAACCTGGCCGGCGTCTCCGCACAGAACGAGCGACTCGCCAACACCCTCCGTGAGGCCCGCGACCAGATCGTGGCCCTCAAGGAGGAGGTCGACCGGCTCGCGCAGCCGCCGGCCGGCTTCGGCGTCTTCCTGCAGGCGAACGACGACGGAACCGCCGACATCTTCACCGGCGGCCGCAAGCTCCGCGTCAACGTCAGCCCGAGCGTCCCCCTCGAGGACCTCAGGCCCGGCCAGGAGCTCATGCTCAACGAAGCCCTCAACGTGGTCGAGGCCATGGCCTACGAGCGCGCCGGGGACATCGTCACCCTCAAGGAGATCCTCGAGGACGGCGAACGCGCCCTGGTCATCGGGCACACCGACGAGGAACGGGTGGTGAGGCTCGCCGAGCCCCTGCTGGACACCACCATCCGCCCCGGCGACGCCCTGCTGCTCGAACCCCGGTCCGGCTACGTCTACGAAGTCATCCCGAAGAGCGAGGTCGAGGAACTCGTCCTCGAAGAGGTCCCGGACATCGACTACTCCAAGATCGGCGGTCTGGGCAACCAGATCGAGCTGATCCGCGACGCCGTCGAGCTCCCCTACCTCTACCCCGACCTCTTCAAGGAGCACGAACTGCGCCCGCCCAAGGGCGTCCTGCTCTACGGCCCGCCCGGCTGCGGCAAGACGCTCATCGCCAAGGCGGTCGCCAACTCCCTTGCCAAGAAGGTCGCCGAGGTCACCGGCCAGCCCGCGGGGAAGAGCTTCTTCCTCAACATCAAGGGCCCCGAGCTCCTCAACAAGTACGTCGGCGAGACCGAGCGCCACATCCGGCTGATCTTCCAGCGTGCCCGGGAGAAGGCCAGCGAGGGCACCCCCGTCATCGTCTTCTTCGACGAGATGGACTCCCTCTTCCGCACCCGCGGCTCCGGCGTCAGCTCGGACGTGGAGAACACGATCGTCCCGCAGCTGCTCTCGGAGATCGACGGCGTCGAGGGCCTGGAGAACGTCATCGTCATCGGCGCCTCCAACCGCGAGGACATGATCGACCCCGCGATCCTGCGCCCCGGCCGTCTCGATGTGAAGATCAAGATCGAGCGTCCGGACGCGGAGGCCGCCAAGGACATCTTCTCCAAGTACCTCACGCAGTCCCTCCCGCTCCACGCCGACGACCTGGCCGAGCACGGTGGGGATGCCCGCGCCACCATCGAGGGCATGATCCAGTCGGTCGTCGAGCAGATGTACGCCGAGTCCGAGGAGAACCGCTTCCTGGAGGTCACCTACGCCAACGGTGACAAGGAAGTCCTCTACTTCAAGGACTTCAACTCCGGAGCCATGATCCAGAACATCGTGGACCGGGCCAAGAAGATGGCCATCAAGGCCTTCCTCGACCACAACCAGAAGGGTCTGCGCGTCTCCCACCTGCTCGCCGCCTGCGTCGACGAGTTCAAGGAGAACGAGGACCTCCCGAACACCACCAACCCCGACGACTGGGCCCGCATCTCCGGGAAGAAGGGCGAGCGGATCGTCTTCATCCGGACGCTCGTCACCGGAAAGCAAGGCGCGGACACGGGTCGCTCCATCGACACCGTGGCCAATACCGGCCAGTACCTGTAACACCGTCGTCCGGCTGCGGATGTCCCCTCCCCGCCTCGGCGGGGCCGGCGAGGACGTCCGCGGCCGGACGTGTTTTACGGCCACGCCACCCGGCGTGACCACGGCACGAACCCGAGCAATGACTGTAATGATCTCCCCAGGACCGCAAAGCCGTTCTAGGCTCTTCGGTACCGCCGCGGAACGCGAGGGGGACGCACACACGGATCGGATGCGCAGCGGTACTTGAGTGACGACCCCACCCGGGGCGCCACCGGGCAAGGAGGGCCGCATGACCGTACGGCGAGTAATGGGCATCGAGACGGAGTACGGGATCTCCGTCCCCGGTCACCCGAACGCCAATGCCATGCTCACCTCGTCCCAGATCGTCAACGCCTACGCGGCCGCGATGCACCGGGCACGCCGTGCCCGCTGGGACTTCGAGGAGGAGAACCCACTGCGGGACGCCCGCGGCTTCGACCTCGCCCGCGAGGCCGCGGACTCCAGCCAGCTCACCGACGAGGACATCGGTCTGGCCAACGTCATCCTCACCAATGGCGCCCGGCTCTACGTCGACCACGCCCACCCGGAGTACAGCTCCCCCGAGATCACCAACCCCCGCGACGCCGTCCTCTGGGACAAGGCCGGCGAGCGGATCATGGCCGAGGCCGCCGAACGGGCCGCCCAGCTCCCCGGCGCCCAGCCCATCCACCTCTACAAGAACAACACCGACAACAAGGGCGCCTCCTACGGCACGCACGAGAACTACCTGATGAAGCGGGAGACCCCCTTCTCGGACATCGTGCGCCACCTGACGCCCTTCTTCGTCTCCCGCCAGGTCGTCACCGGCGCCGGCCGCGTCGGCCTCGGCCAGGACGGCCACGAGCACGGCTTCCAGATCAGCCAGCGCGCGGACTACTTCGAGGTCGAGGTCGGGCTGGAGACCACCCTCAAACGGCCCATCATCAACACCCGGGACGAACCGCACGCCGACGCCGAGAAGTACCGCCGGCTCCACGTGATCATCGGGGACGCCAACCTCTCCGAGATCTCCACCTACCTCAAGCTCGGCACCACCGCGCTCGTCCTGTCGATGATCGAGGACGGTTTCATCGCCGCCGACCTCGCCGTCGAACAGCCCGTCCGCACCCTCCACCAGGTCAGCCACGACCCGACACTGCGCCGGCTGGTCACTCTCCGCAGCGGTCGCACACTCACCGCGGTACAGCTCCAGATGGAGTACTTCGAGCTCGCCCGCAAATACGTGGAGGACCGCTTCGGCGCGGACGCCGACGAGCAGACCAAGGACGTCCTCAGCCGCTGGGAGGACGTGCTGAACCGGCTGGAGCGCGATCCGATGAGCCTGGCCGGCGAGCTGGACTGGGTCGCCAAGCGCGAGCTCCTGGAGGGCTACCGCCGCCGCGACCGCCTCGACTGGGACGCGGCCCGGCTGCACCTCGTCGACCTCCAGTACGCCGATGTCCGTCCGGAGAAGGGGCTGTACAACCGGCTGGCCGCCCGCGGCCGGATGAAGCGCCTCCTGGACGAGAGCGAGGTCGAGCGGGCCCGCACGGCCCCGCCCGAGGACACCCGTGCCTACTTCCGCGGCCGCTGCCTGGAGCAGTACGCCGACGACGTGGCGGCGGCCTCCTGGGACTCGGTGATCTTCGACCTGCCCGGCCGGGACTCCCTCCAGCGTGTCCCGACCCTGGAACCCCTGCGGGGCACCCGCAACCACGTCAAGGAGCTCCTGGACCGCTGCCGCACGGCCGAGGACCTGGTCCGGGTGCTGTCCGGGGGCTGAGCGGGGTCTGGGGAGGGGGCGAAGCGGGAATCATCACGGTGGCTCCGGGACGTTGTAGCAAGTGCAGGGCGCGGAACCGGAGCCTGCTTTAGGGTCTGATCTTGTACGTCACGTGTACGTCGAAACGAGCGGGGTGAGGGGTATGACGACCAAGGACACCGGCGGCGGACAGCAGAAGGCCACGCGCTCGACCGAGGAGGTCGAGGAGCAGGCGCAGGACGCACAGGTCTCCGAGGACCTCAAGGAGCGCCAGGAGAAGCTGTCGGACGACGTGGACTCGGTGCTCGACGAGATCGATGATGTGCTCGAAGAGAACGCCGAGGACTTCGTACGTTCGTTCGTACAAAAGGGCGGGCAGTAGAGCGGGCTCACCGTCTCGGGCCCCGCAGGGCGCGGGGTGGCCGCCCCGCGGCCCGGGGGTATGGTCCCAGCAGTATTTCCAAGATCTCTTCGAAGGAATCGTGTGGAAGCCAATTTCTCTGGTACCGGGCGTCTGCCGGCTCCCTTCCTGACGCCCGGCTCGTCGTCGTTCATGGACTTCCTCGCCCAGCACCAGCCGGAGCTGCTGCCGCGCAACCGGCAGCTGCCCGTCGTGCAGGGCGCCCTGGAGATCCCGCACGGTACGACCATCGTCGCCGCGTCGTTCCCCGGCGGGGTGGTGCTCGCCGGTGACCGGCGGGCCACGATGGGCAATGTGATCGCCCAGCGGGACATCGAGAAGGTGTTCCCCGCCGACGAGTACTCGGCCGTCGGCATCGCCGGCACGGCCGGGCTGGCGGTGGAGATGGTCAAGCTCTTCCAGCTGGAACTGGAGCACTTCGAGAAGGTCGAAGGCGTCCCGCTCTCGCTGGAGGGCAAGGCGAACCGGCTGTCGACGATGATCCGCAGCAACCTCGGCATGGCCATGCAGGGCCTGGCCGTGGTGCCGCTGTTCGCCGGGTGGGACGTGGACCGGCAGAAGGGCCGCATCTTCTCCTACGACGTGACCGGCGGGCGTTCCGAGGAGCACGGCTTCGCCGCCACGGGCTCCGGTTCGCTCTTCGCCCGGGGTGCGCTGAAGAAGCTCTTCCGGGACGACCTGACGGAGAGTCAGGCCGCCACGCTGGTGGTCCAGGCGCTGTACGACGCCGCCGACGACGACTCCGCGACCGGTGGTCCGGATCTGGCGCGGCGCATCTACCCGATCGTCACGGTGATCACGGACGAGGGCTTCCGCCGGCTCACCGAGGCGGAGTGCTCGGAGATCGTCCGGGCGATCCACGAGCGGCGGCTGGAGGAGCCGGACGGCCCGCGGGCCGCGCTGCTCTGATGTCCTTGTCGTCCTCGTCATTTACAGAAAGGGACGGATAGCGGTGTCGACGCCGTTCTATGTCTCACCCCAGCAGGCCATGGCCGACCGCGCCGAGTACGCCCGCAAGGGCATCGCGCGCGGCCGCAGCGTCGTGGTCCTCCAGTACACCGATGGCGTCGTGTTCGTCGCCGAGAACCCGTCCCGTGCCCTGCACAAGGTCAGCGAGATCTACGACCGGATCGCCTTCGCGGCGGTGGGCAAGTACAACGAGTTCGAGAACCTCCGCATCGGCGGCGTGCGCTACGCGGACCTGCGGGGTTACACCTACGACCGCGACGACGTGACCGCCCGCGGGCTGGCCAACGTCTACGCGCAGACGCTCGGCACGATCTTCTCGAGTGCGGGGGAGAAGCCGTACGAGGTGGAACTGATCGTCGCGGAGGTCGGGGCGGGCCCCGAGGACGATCAGATCTACCGGCTGCCGCACGACGGGTCGATCGTGGACGAGCACGGTTCGGTCGCGGTCGGTGGCAACGCCGATCAGATCAGCAACTATCTCGATCAGCGGCATCGCGACGGGATGACGCTGTCCGAGGCGCTGAAGCTGGCCGTCGAGTCCCTGACGCGTGACAGCAACGGCGCGGAGCGCACGCTGACGGCCGAGCAGCTGGAGGTCGCGGTGCTGGACCGGACGCGGCCGCAGCAGCGGAAGTTCAAGCGGATCCTCGGACGGCAGCTCTCGCGGCTGCTGGAGGGGGACGCCGCGGCCCCGGACGCCGCGGCCCCGGACGCCGCGGCCTCGGACGCCGCGGCTTCGGAGGAGTAGTCCCCCTCGATCCTCGAACGCCGGACGGGC
>NZ_JBFAPH010000349.1:0-6531 GCF_040675635.1 Streptomyces sp. NPDC049577 | reverse complement strand
CGCCGTCGAGGGTGTAGCGGGCCAGCTCCTGGCCGGTGGTCTCGTCGACCAGGCGGCAGTAGGCGTTGCGCACCTCGGCGAAGGTCTGGCCGGTGTCGCCGCGCTCGAACACCTCGCCCCGCACCCCGCCGGCCGGGCCGCCGAGCCCGCCGCGTCACCCCGCAACGGAGGTCACCCGTGAAGATCCTGCTCGTCGGAGCCACCGGCACCCTCGGCAAGGCCGTGCACGCCGTCCTCGCCGAGCGGCACGAGGTCGTCACCGCCTCCCGCGGCGGCGCCGCCGACCTCAAGGCCGACATCACCGACCCCGGCTCGATCGACGCCCTCTACCGCGAGGCCGGCAGCGTCGACGCCGTCGTCTGCACCGCCGGCGGCGTCCCCTTCCGCCCCCTGGCCGAGCTCACCCACGACGACCTGCGCACCGCCGCCCACGACAAGCTCCTCGGCCAGATCGAGCTGGTCCGCCGCGGCATTCCCGCGGTGACGGACGGCGGCTCCTTCACGCTCGTCACGGGCATCCTCTCCGACGAGCCCATCCGCACCGGCGCCCTGGCCTCGATGGCCAACGGCGCCGTCGACGCCTTCGTCCGCGCCGCCGCCACCGAGCTCCCGCGCGGACTGCGCATCAACTCCGTCAGCCCCACCGTCCTCACCGAGTCGGCGGCGAAGTACGAGGCGTTCTTCCCCGGCTTCGAACCGGTCGGCGCGCACGCCGCGGCCCTGGCCTACCGCAGGTCCGTCGAGGGCGTGCAGACCGGCCGCGTCTACCGCGTGGGCTGGTAGGGCCGGGCCCCGGCAGGCCGCCGGCGGTCAGCCGGCCGCGGTGACCCGCGCCTGGGCGATGAGCAGATCCAGCAGCGACAGCAGGGCGCCGCGGACGTCCTCCCGGGAGCGGGCGTCGAGCAGCAGGACGGGGGTGTCCGGGTCCCGCAGGTGCAGGGCCGCCCTGATCTCGTCGGCGGTGTACGGCTGCTCGCCGTGGAAGCAGTTCGCGCCGACGACGAACGGCAGTCCGCGGTTCTCGAAGAAGTCGACGGCGGCGAAGCTGCGGTCCAGCCGCCGGGTGTCGACCAGCACGAGCGCCCCGAGCGCCCCGGACAGCAGGTCGTCCCACATGAACCAGAACCGCTCCTGGCCCGGCGTGCCGAACAGGTACAGGACCACTCCGGCGTCGTCGAGGGTGAGCCGGCCGAAGTCCATCGCGACGGTGGTCGACGCCTTGCCCTCGATGCCGTCGAGATCGTCGACTCCTACGCCCGCGGCCGTCAGCCGCTCCTCGGTGCGCAGCGGATCGATCTCGGATATCGCTTCGACCAGGGTCGTCTTGCCGACGCCGAAGCCCCCGGCGATGAGGATCTTGACGGGGGACGCTTCGGGTGCGGCGGTGTCATAGGCGGGCAAGGTTGTCCCTGATTTTCACGAGCAGGTGGACATTGGAGGTTTCGCTGGCGTCCAGCGGCGGGCGGTGACGGATCAGGCCGCGGTCCAGCAACTCGCCGAGCAGGACCGTCACCGGGGTCAGCCGCATCCCCATCCGGGCGGCGAGCTCGGCGACGGCCCGGCCGTTCGGCGCCGGGCACATGGCGAGGATCTCCTGCCACTCCGTGGGCAGGCCGCTGTGACCGTCGGCTCCGGCGATCGCCGTGATCATCGTGTCCATCGTCAGGCCGTCGCGGGACGCGGCCGTACGCCCGTCGGTGAGGGCGTACAGCCGTGTCCGGCGGCCCCGCCCGGGCTGGGGGTCGGCCGCCATTACGCGGTGGGCGCCTGGGTGCGCTCGGGGGTGCTCAGCCACTCGCCGAGCGCCTGCGCGGCGCGGACCGTCTCGCCGCCCAGCTCCCCGAGCCGGGCCTTGCGGGAGGCCACCACGATCAGCGTGCTGCCCGCCCCACAGCCGACGATGCACAGATACCGCTCGTCCATCTCCACGAGCTGGCGGATCACCCCGCCGCCGTCGATCTCCCGCGAGATGGCCTTCATGGTGGAGGCGACGCCCGAGGCCGCCGCGGCCACCCGCTCGGCCTGGTCCCGCTCCAGCAGGTAGGCGCTGAGCCTGAGTCCGTCGTTGGAGAGGAGCACGGCTCCCTGGATCCCCGCGATCCTGCTCAAATTGTTGTCCAGGATGCTGTAGATCACGTCGTTGTGTGCCGTCGTCATGACTGGTCCCCTCGGAGCTCGAGTTCCACTTGCCGGGTGCTGTCTTCGTAGTCCGCCCAGGCGTCGGCCACCTCTTCGGGCGTGGCGGCGTCCCCGCCGGCCGGCTCGGCCGCGCGCGGCTCGCGGAGCTGCCGCGCGATATGGGTCTGCGGGCGGCGCTCGGGGAGGGCCGGCCGGGCGGGGACGTCCCCGGAGCCGGCCACGGGCGGCACCTCCGGCGCCGGGATCCGGGCCGAGCGCACCTGCTCCCCGCGCCGGCGGCGCGGCAGTCCCGCCGTGGTGGGGGGCGGGTCGTCCGCGGGCCCGGACGGCTTGACCGGCGCGGGCGCTTCCCGCGGCTCGGGGGCCTTCGCCGGCGGGAGGGCCTTCGCGGGCGCGAGGGCCTTCGCGGGCGCGGCGGCGGGCTCCCGGGTCTCCACGAGGTGCTCGCCGGGGACGATCACCACGGCGGACGTTCCGCCGAACGCCGACCGGCGCAGCGTGACCCTCGCGCCGAGCTGGTCGGCGAGGTGGCCGACCACGAAGAGGCCGAGCCGGTGCGCGTTCTCGGCCAGCACGGAGTACGGCGGTGCGGAGTGCAGCCGGCCGTTCATCTCCTCGTACCGTTCGGGGGTCACCCGTGGGCCGCGGTCGTCGATCTCGATGCAGAGGCCGTCGGGCACGAGTTCGGAGCGGATGGCGACCCTCGTCGCCGGCGGGGAGAAGCGGGTGGCGTTGTCCAGCAGCTCCGCCAGGAGGTGGCTGAGCTGGCTGATCACTCCGGGCTCCACGCTGGTCTCGTCCAGGGCGTGACGGTCGATGCGCCGGAAGTCCTCGACCTCGGCGGCCGCCTCCCGCAGCAGGTCGGCGATGCGCATGGGCTCGGTGTGCGGGTCGGGGATCTCGCCGCCCGACAGGATGAGCAGATTCTCGATCTGCCGCCGCATGCCCACCGTGAGCTGATCGGACCTCATGAGGTCGGCGAGCAGCGCCTCGTCCTGGCCGAAGGCGTCCTGGAGGTGCTCGGTCAGGGCGAGCTGCCGGCTGACCAGGTTCCCGGTGCGGGACGCGATGCCGGAGGCGAAGACGCCGAAGCCGTGCCGCTCGTCGGCGAGCTTGCGGTGCCCCTCGACGGACACGGCCACGACGCGGGCGAAGGCGTCGCTGATCAGTCCGACCTCGTCCTGCTCGCCGCGCGGCTGCGGCAGCGCGTCGGTGCCGATGGCCTGTCCGCTCTGCAGGCGGGCCACGACGTCCGGCAGGGTCTTCTCGGCGATCGTCACCGTGCGGTCGTGGAGCTCCCGCAGGCGGCGCATGACCGAGCGCGTGGTGAACACCACGACGGCGATGACCAGCAGGAGCGCGGCGCCGCCGGCCGCCACCAGCAGGGCGACCTCACGGTCCAGCGCCGCCGCCTGGTCGTCGGCGTGGCCGAGCAGCTCCCGCAGCTCGGTCTCGTCGAGGGTGCGCAACTGGGCGGAGAAGGTGTCGTGGGCGATCCGCCACTCGCGGACGTACGGCGGCAGCGCCACGCCGGAGGGGACGTCCCGGTGGTCGGAGACGACCGCCTTCTCGACGCGGGACTTGGTCTGCCAGGCGTCGGAGGCGAGGATCTGCCGGAGCACCTCCGCGTCGTCGGCGGGCAGGTCGCGGAGGATCGTGTCGTACAAGTAGTCGCCCGCGCCGACGGCTTGGACGAATTCCCCGAACCGGGCGGACGTCAGCTTCCCGGAAGGGCCCGCCAGGGCGAGAACGGTGTCCTCGCGGGCCACCACCTCCGCCGCCGAGAACAAGGCCACCAGCGACGACCTCTCCTGGATGAGCCCGCCGTCGTCGACGTGCTTGAAGTCCGCGTAGCTGCGGATCGTCTCGCCGATCACGCCGGTGTAGTAGTCGACGGTGTCGTCCGGGCTGCCGTGGCGCGCGTCGGCACGGGCGCGCTGGGCGCCCAGGTCGCCCAGGCGCCGCGTGACCTCCTCGATGTGCTGCTTCGACCCGTCGGAACGGACCTGGCCGGGGTCGGACGACTTCAGGAACGCGGCCACGGCCCGGTCGGTGTCGGCACGGCTGCCCCGCAGATCGGCCAGGGGCTCGGGGGTGCCCGCCCACCACGCGGCGGTGAGCGCGCGCTCGGCCTGGAGCTTGGTCATGAGCTCGTACAGCGGTACGCCGGTCTGCCGGCCGGCCACCACGTCCTCGCGCAGGTGCCGGGACTCCTGGAGCGAGCGGTTCGAGCTGATGAGAACCTGGACGCCCATCGCCACGGTGGGCACCACGGCCAGCCAGACGAGCAGGGTACGCAGGCGCACGGTACGCCGTCGGCTCGTTCGTGCCGGCTCGTCCGGGCCTTCGGATCCTGTGGGAGTCATCAGTCCTCGTCAAACGAAGTCGGCCATTCCTGAGAAGGGGTCGATCATAACCAGCCACCTTGAGACAGTGCGGTTGAGGTTGTGGTTGAGGAATGGTATAGGCGCTCAAGAGGAGTTGATCGCCTGCTGGGGTGATTGTCGGCCGTGCCCGGTGTGCCCTGGACGGGCCGGGCGTTTGCGCGCCGAGCGCGGGGGTACTCGGCGTCGGTGATGACCAGAAGGAATCCCTCCGTCGTCGTGGTCACCGGCGCCAGCGGCGGTGTCGGCCGGGCCACCGCCCGCGCCTTCGCCGCGCGCGGCGCGAAGGTCGCGCTGCTCGCGCGCGGCAGCGCGGGCCTGGAGGCCGCCGCCGAGGACGTACGGGCCCGGGGCGGCGAGGCGCTGCCGCTGGCCGTGGACATGGCCGACCACCATGCCGTCACCGCCGCCGCGGACCGCGTCGAGGAAGTCTTCGGCCCGGTCGACGTCTGGGTGAACAACGCCTTCACATCCGTCTTCGCTCCCTTCGTGGAGATCGAGCCGGACGAGTTCCGCCGCGTCACCGAGGTCACCTATCTGGGCTATGTGTACGGCACGCACGCCGCCCTGTCCCGGATGCTGCCCCGCGACCACGGCACGATCGTGCAGGTCGGCTCGGCACTGGCCTACCGCGGCATCCCTCTGCAGTCCGCCTACTGCGGCGCCAAGCACGCCATCCAGGGCTGGAACGAGTCGCTGCGCTGCGAGCTCCTCCACCAGGGCAGCAAGGTCCGGACGACCATGGTGCAACTGCCCGCCATGAACACCCCGCAGTTCGACTGGGTGCTGTGCCGGCTGCCGCACCACGCGCAGCCCGTGGCGCCGATCTACCAGCCCGAACTCGCGGCGCGCGCCATCGTGCACGCCGCCGCGCACCCCCGGCGCCGCGAGTACTGGGTCGGCGGCAGCACCGTCGCCACCCTCCTCGCCAACGCCGTGGCCCCCGGGCTGCTGGACCGCTACCTGGCCCGTACCGGGTTCGACTCGCAACAGACCGCCGAGCCCATGCCGCACACCGCCGTCGGCGCCCCCGCCAACCTCTGGAAGCCCGTCGACGGCGCGGGCGGACACGACTTCGGCGCCCACGGCACGTTCGACCACCGGTCACACCGCCACGCTCCGCAGCTGTGGCTGTCCCTGCACCGCAACACCCTCGCCGCGGGAGCCGTGGCCGGAGCCGCCGCGGCCCTCCTGCGGGCGGCCCGACGAGCGAAGGGGTGCCGGCGATGACCGACCGCAGGACGCTGCTCGCCCGGCACGGCGAGGCGCTCGACCTGTTCGGCGAACGCGTGCACGCCGTCACCCCCGGCCAGTGGGACGCGCCGACGCCCTGCACCGAGTGGACCGTGCGAGACCTGGTCAACCACCTCACGGTGGAACAGCTGTGGGTACCGCCCCTGCTGGAGGGCGCCTCCATCGAGGAGGTGGGCGACCGGTTCGACGGCGACCGGCTCGGCGACGACCCGGTCGCCGCCTGGGACCGCGCCGCCGAGGACGCCCGGACCGCCTTCGCCGCGCGCGGCGCCCTCGGCCGGACCGTCGAACTGTCCTACGGCTCCACGGGCGCCGATGCCTACTGCGCGCAGATGACCGCCGACGCCGTGGTGCACGCGTGGGACCTCGCCCGCGCGATCGGCGCCGACGAGCACCCCTCGAAGGCCCTCGTCGACTTCACCCGCCGCGAGTTCGGCCCGTACACGGACAGCCTCTCGGGGACCGGCCTGTTCGGCAAGCCCGTCCCGGTCCCGCCCGGGGCCGACGCCTGGGCCGAACTCCTCGCGGGGCTCGGGCGCCGGCCGTGACGTCGCTCCACACGCCCGTCACTCGCGGACCGATGGACCCCCGGCCCCCATGGCGTCCTCCTCCACCATCCTGAGCAGTTCGACGACGTCGAGTTCGTTCATGGCCGAGGCCCCCACCCTCTTCCCGCCGCAACGGCGACCGGCCGGGACGGCGAGGGCCCGGCGGAATGGACAGAAGAGAACCCGGACCGGACCGGGGGCCGTGG
>NZ_JBFAPH010000348.1:0-6535 GCF_040675635.1 Streptomyces sp. NPDC049577 | reverse complement strand
CTGCGTCGTCACGTCGAGGGCCATCGTTCTTCGGCGCCCTGCGGACAGCGATCAGCACGCGCCGGGCCCCCGGGTGGCCGCCACCGCCACGGGGCCGGGTCGGACATCGACCGGTCGGCGCCCCGGGACGGTGGCGGCATCGCCCTCCGGAGAGCTCAGTTGAGGAGGGCCGGGCGACGGGGGTAGCGGTGCCGGGCGATGGCCGAGGCGAAGGCGTCGGCGAGCTGTCCGTCCCCACCGGCGTCACCGGTGATCAGGCCGAGCTCCGGGCCGGGCCGGTCGAGCACCTCGCCGGGCAGCCGGGCCGCGGTCAGCAGCGGATGCGGGTTCGCGCCGGGGGCGGCGACCGGCTTGCCGTGCCGGTAGGCCTCCTCCACGAACCGCACCGCGTTGGGGTCGGCCGCCAGTGCCGCCGAGGCCGCCTCGCTGTCGGGCACGAAGACGGCGTCGTAGAGGACCGACGCCATCGTGGGCAGCGCCCGGTCGACGTCCAGGGACCCGCCGTCACCGTTCAGCGTGCCGCCGGTGGCGGCCAGCACCTCCACGATCGCCCCGTCGCCGGTCAGCCGCTCCCGCACCGCCCGGACCTGGGCGGTGTTGGTGCCCTCGGCGGCGAGCACGGCCACCTTGCGGCTGCGGATGCCGGCGGTCTCCTGGACGTCCTGGGACAGCGCGGGGGAGGACTTGTCGGTGATGCCGGGCACGCCCTGCGGCGCCGGCAGTCCGAGCCCCTCGGCGACCCCGGCGGCGAGGTCGCCGCTGACGTGCGCGAGGTTGGCGACCATGCGCTCGCGCACCGGTACGGCGTCGACCTTGCCCAGTTCGAAGCGGAAGGCCTGCACGAGGTGCGAGCGCTCCCAGTCCGACATGCTGTTCCAGAACATGGCGGCCTGGCTGTAGTGGTCCTGGAAGCTCTCGCTGCGCACCCGGATCTTCTCGCCGTCGACCTTCTGCGCGTAGTGCCGGAAGACTCCGGCGCCGCCGCCCGCCCCGGCATGCGCGGGGCAGCCGCCGCCCAGCGAGTTGGGGAAGTAGTTGGTGCCCGGGTGGATGACCTGCTGGCCGAATCCGTCGCGGTGGTTGTGGTGCACGTCCGCGACCGGCCGGTTGACCGGGAGCTGGCTGAAGTTGGGGCCGCCGAGCCGGATCAGCTGGGTGTCCAGGTAGGAGAAGTTGCGGCCCTGGAGCAGCGGGTCGTTGGTGAAGTCGATGCCGGGGACGACGTTGGCCGTGTGGAAGGCGACCTGCTCGGTCTCGGCGAAGAAATTCTGCGGATTGCGGTTGAGGACCATCCGGCCGATGGGCCGGACGGGCACCTCCTCCTCCGGAATGATCTTCGTGGCGTCGAGCAGGTCGAAGTCGAAGCGGTGCTCGTCCTCCTCCGCGACCAGCTGCACCCCCAGCTCCCACTCGGGGTACTGGCCGTTCTCGATCGCCTCCCACAGGTCCCGCCGGTGGAAGTCGGGGTCGCGCCCGGCGGTGATCTGGGCCTCGTCCCAGACCTGGGAGTGGATGCCCAGCACGGGCTTCCAGTGGAACTTCACGAACGTCCCGCGCCCGTCCGCGGTGACGAAACGGAAGGTGTGCACACCGAAGCCCTGCATCATCCGGAAGCTGCGCGGGATGGCCCGGTCCGACATGAGCCACATCAGCATGTGCGTGGACTCCGGTTGCAGGGAGCAGAAGTCCCAGAACGTGTTGTGCGCGGAGGCGCCGGTGGGCATCTCGTTGTGCGGCTCCATCTTCACCGCGTGCACGAAGTCGGGGAATTTGATGGCGTCCTGGATGAAGAACACCGGCATGTTGTTGCCCACCAGGTCGTAATTCCCCTGACGGGTGTAGAACTTGGTGGCGAAGCCGCGTACGTCGCGTACCGTGTCGGCCGACCCGCGCGGCCCCTGCACGGTGGAGAACCGCACGAAGACCGGGGTCCGCAGGCCGGCCTCGGAGAGGAAGTCCGCGCAGGTGTATTCCGCCATCGACTCGTAGGCCTCGAAATAGCCGTAGGCGCCCGCGCCGCGCGCGTGGACCACGCGTTCGGGAATGCGCTCGTGGTCGAAGTGCGTGATTTTCTCGCGGTTGTGGAAGTCCTCCAGGAGGGTGGGACCCCGGGTGCCGGCCCGCAGCGCGTTGTCGGTGTCGTCGACCCGTACCCCCTGATCGGTCGTGAGCGCCTTCGACGCGGGAGCGGCCCGGAACTGCCGCAATTGCTCGTCCTTGGCGTCGGCGGGCGCGGAGGACTTCTTCTCTTCGGGGTTGGCGGACACGCGTGGCACTTCCCTTCTCCTCGGTGCGTCCCAGCCTCACGCGCCTTCCCGGGGCGGGCAACCCGAAACGGCCGGGCGGGGGCGGCGGCCGTTCACCCGGAAGGACCAGGGGTCCGCGCGGGGTTCGAGATGTGGAGTGTGGGGTTGTGTGCCAGCCTGCTTCTGTGCCGTCCCCTGACTCCGCGGTGCTTTCCGTGGGGGCGACGGGCAGGCGAAGCGCGCGAAGGGGACGCGAAGGGAGTTGATTGCGATGAGCGGTGTGGATTCCGGCCGGGTGGTGGTGACGGGCGGGGCGGGATTCGTGGGTTCCCATGTGTGCGAGCGGCTGACGCGCTCGGGAATTCCGGTGTCCTGCGTGGACAATCTCGTCACCGGTACGCGCCGCAACATCGCGCACCTGGAAGGCGGATCCGGCTTTGAATTCATCGAGGGGGACGTCTCCTCGTCCGGCACGCTGAGGGAGATATCCGGGCCGGTCGGGGCCGTCCTGCACCTGGCCTGTCCGGCGTCGCCCATCGACTACCTGCGGCTGCCCCTGGAGACCCTGGAGGCCGGCAGCAGCGGCACCCGCAACGCCCTGGAACTGGCCCGCCGGTGGAACGCGCGCTTCGTCCTCGCCTCGACGTCCGAGGTCTACGGCGACCCGCTGGTGCACCCGCAGCCCGAGGAGTACTGGGGCAATGTGAACCCCGTCGGACCGCGCAGTGTGTACGACGAGTCCAAGCGCTACGCGGAGGCCCTGGTCGCCGCCTACCGGCGCACATACGGCCTGAACACCGGCATCGTGCGCATCTTCAACACCTACGGGCCGAGGATGCGGGCCGGGGACGGGCGCGTGGTACCCACCTTCATCCGCCAGGCCCTGGCCGGCGAGCCGCTGACGGTGGCGGGCGACGGCAGCCAGACGCGGTCCCTGACCTACGTGGACGACACGGTGGACGGCGTGCTCGCGATGGCCGCCCGCGGCCCGGCCGGACCGGTGAACATCGGCAGCAGCGAAGAGACGACGGTACTGGAACTGGCCCAGCGCATCATCGGTCTGACGGGTTCCGCGTCCGTGATCGAGTTCGTCGACCGTCCGGTCGACGACCCCGGCCGGCGGCGCCCCGACACCTCGGTGGCCCGGGAGGAGCTGGGATGGCGGCCCCGGGTGGACTGTGCGGAGGGGCTGAAGCGGACGGTGGAGTGGTTCTCCCGGTCCTCCGCCCTCGAATCCCCCGAATGACGGGCCCGTCCGAGCAGGCCCGAGCAAGGGAGTGACCGGCATGCGCATCCTGGGAATCAACGCGCTCTTCCATGACCCGGCGGCCGCCCTCGTGGTCGACGGCCAGGTGGTCGCGGCCGCTGAAGAGGAACGATTCTCCCGTCGGAAACACGGCAAGCGCCCGGTGCCGTTCGCCGCCTGGGAACTGCCCGAACGGGCCGCCGCCTGGTGCCTGGAGCACGCCGGGATCACCCCGGACCAACTCGACGCCGTCGGCTACTCCTTCGACCCCGACCTGTCCTGCCCGGCCCACACCCTCGGTCTGGACGACCCCTGGGACGGCCTGCGCCTGACCTACGCCCGCGAGGCCCCGTCCTTCCTCGCCGAGGCCCTGCCCGGCCTGGACCCGGCGCGGGTGCGCTTCGTCCCCCACCACGTCGCCCACGCCGCCTCGGCGGGCCTGGCCGCCCCGCACCCCGACTGCGCGGTCCTGGTCCTCGACGGCCGGGGCGAGTGCGCCTCGCACCTGGCCGGCCGCTACACGGACAACCACCTGGACGTCCTCGCCACCCAGGTCCTGCCGCACTCCCTCGGCCTGGTCTACGAGGAACTCACCGCGCACCTGGGCTTCCTGCGCAGCAGCGACGAGTACAAGGTCATGGCCCTGGCCGCCTACGGCAAACCGCGCTTCCTCGCCGAACTGCGCGAGCACGTCCACGCCACCGGCGACGGCGGCTTCCGCGCCCACAACGTGCCCTGGACCGCCCTGACCGAACCCCGCGCGCCGGGCGAGGACTGGTCGCAGGACCACGCCGACCTGGCGGCCAGCACCCAGGCGTGCCTGGAGGAGGTCCTGCTCGACCTCGCCGGCTGGCTGCACGCCGGCACCGGGGCCGCCACCCTCGCCATGGCGGGCGGCGTCGCCCTCAACTGCGTGGCCAACTCCCGCCTCGCCCTGGAGAGTCCCTTCGAACGGATCTGGGTCCAGCCCGCGGCCGGGGACGCCGGCACCGCGCTGGGCGCCGCCCTGCACCTCGCCGCCGAACGCGGCGAGCCCGCGGCCCCGATGCCCGGCGCCGACCTCGGCCGCTCCTGGACCGACGAGGAACTGCGCACCTGGCTGGAGACCGCCGGCGTGCCCTACGACCGGCCCCCCGACATCGCCGCCGCCGTCGCCGGGGAACTCGCCCGCGACGGCATCGTGGCCTGGTTCCAGGGCCGCAGCGAATACGGCCCCCGCGCCCTGGGACACCGCTCGCTCCTCGCCCACCCCGGCCGCGCCGAGAACCTCGAACGCCTCAACCACGTCAAGGGCCGGGAGGAATTCCGCCCCGTCGCCCCCATGGTGGCCGCCGACCGCGCCCGGGACATCTTCGCCGGGCCCCTGCCCAGCCCGTACATGCTCTTCGTCCACGAGGTCGCCCGCCCCTGGCGGGACCGTATCCCCGCGGTCGTGCACGTGGACGGCACGGCCCGCATCCAGACCGTCGACGCGACCTCGGAACCCCTGGTGGCCCGGATGCTGACCGAGTTCGAGCGGCTGACCGGACTTCCGGTGGTCGTCAACACCAGCCTCAACACCGCCGGCCGCCCCATGGTCGACGACCCCCGCGACGCCCTGGAGTGCTTCGGCTCCGCTCCCGTCGACCTGCTCGCCATCGGACCCTACGCGGTACGCCGTCCCCACGCCTTCGCCCACGACCCGCACGACCCGCACGACGGGAAGGAGCACCGGTGACCCCCGAGGATCCGGAGGCCGGACCGGACGGGACGTTCCCCGCCGCGCCCGCCGGCTACGCGGTGGTGATCCCCACCGTCGGCCGGCGGTCGCTGGCCCACTGCCTCGCGGCCCTGGCGGCCGCCGACGGCCCCGCGCCCGCCGAGGTGGTCCTCGTCGACGACCGCCCGGCCGGCGCCGGCCACGCGCCCCTGCCGGTGACCGCGCTCGGCGAACTCGCCCCCCGCGCCCGCGTGGTGCGCACCGGAGGCCGGGGACCGGCCGCCGCGCGCAACGCCGGATGGCGCGCCCTGCGCGACGGCCCCGCCTGGGTGGTCTTCCTCGACGACGACGTCACCGTCACCCCGGGCTGGCGCCGTGACCTGGCGGCGGACCTGGCGGACGCCGACGCCGACGTGGGCGGCGTCCAGGGCCTGATCCGCGTGCCGCTGCCGGAGCACCGCAGGCCCACAGACGCCGAACGCGGCACGGCCGCGCTCGCCGACGCCTGGTGGGCGACGGCCGACATGGCCTACCGCACCGCTGTCCTGCACGAGACCGGCGGGTTCGACGAACGCTTCCCCCGCGCCTTCCGCGAGGACGCCGACCTGGCCCTGCGCGCCCTGGACCGGGGCTGGGCCCTGGAACGCGGCTCCCGCGTGACCGGGCACCCGGTCCGGCCCACCGGGCCCTGGGCCTGTCTGCGGGCCCAGGCGGGCAACGCCGACGACGCGCTCATGACGGCGATCCACGGCCGCACCTGGTGGCACCGCGCACAGGCGCCGAGGGGGCGACTGCGCGCACACGCCGCCGTGACCGCCGCCGGCGCGGCGGCGGGCGCCCTGGCCCTGTGCCGGCGCCCCCGTCCCGCCGCGCTCGCGGCCCTGCTGTGGGCCGCGGGAACCGGCGAGTTCGCCCGGGCCCGGATCGCCCCCGGCCCGCGCACCGCCCCGGAGATCACCGTCCTGCTCGCCACGAGCGTCCTGATCCCGCCCTGCGCGGTATGGCACCGGATCCGCGGCACATGGCGCCACCGGAACGCCCGCCCCTGGCCGCCCGGCGGGACCGCTCGCCACGCCGGCCCCGGCCCGGCCCTCGTGACCGGGGACCGCGCACGAGCGGCCGTCCTGCCCCTGATCGCCGCGTCCCCCGGCCTCGGGGAGAGCACCGCGTGCTGTGCGGCGGACACCGCCTGCTGCCGGGACGCCGGCGCCCCCGGCGCCCCTGTCGGGGAACTCCCCGTCGAGCCCGTCGAGCCCTTCGAGCCCGTCGAGGAAGGAGGCCCGGAGTGACCTCGCCGGCCCCCCTCCGCCGCCCCGCCGCCGTCCTCTTCGACCGCGACGGCAC
>NZ_JBFAPH010000347.1:0-6555 GCF_040675635.1 Streptomyces sp. NPDC049577 | reverse complement strand
CTGTGAGTCCTCACGCGACCGTGCGCGACCCCTACCCGCTGCGATCCCGCTGGGAGTGACAGGTGAGCCGGCGACGCCACGACGACGCGGGAGGGGGTGACAAGGGCCCGGGCAGGCTGAGCGACCCGGATCTTCAGGTGCCCGCCCCTCCCGCCTGGCTGCGCTGGCTTCCCGTCACGTATGTCATGTTCGTCCTGGTGCTGGAGCCGCTGACCCCGGTGCAGTGGCCCGTGAGCTTCCTCCTCGTCGCCCTGCCGGTGATCGCCGCCTTCACGCTCGGTCCCGTGGGTGTCGCCGGCTTCACTGTCTTCGCCGTCGGGCTGGAGGGCACCCTGGCCGGCAGCGTGTGCTGTGCGGGCCGGGTCACCCATGATCTGTGGGAGCGGCACTACGTGGGGGCCTACGTCTCCACCGCCGTCGTCGGCGTGCTGGGCACGGCGCTGGCCGCCCACCGCAGGCGGCAGGAGTTCCGGCTGCTCCACGCCAGCTCGATCGCCGAGGCGCTGATGCGCACGCTGCTGCGGCCGGTGCCCCGGCGGGTCGGGCGGGTGCTGGCGGCGGGGCTCTACCGCCCCGCCGAGGCCGTGGTGGGGGGCGATCTCTTCGACATCCGCACCACCGAGTGCGGGGAGCGCGCCGTCATCGGGGACGTCCGGGGCAAGGGCATGCCGGCCGTGCGGACGGTCGCCGACCTGCTGGGCTGCTTCCGCCAGACCGCCCACGACCCGGGTGATCTGCTGCACGTGGCCGACACCATGGAACGCTGCATCGCCCGTGAGGCCGCTGCCATTGCCGACGACGAGTTGTTCGTCACGGCCGCGCTGGTCGAGTACGACCCCGTCGCCCACCGCGTGACGATCGTCAACCGCGGGCACGTCGAACCCGTCCTGATCTCCCGCGGCGAGGTCGAGGCCCTCAGCGGACCGCCCTCGCTCCCTCTCGGCCTGGGGTCCATGACCACCGAGCGCCCCGGCACCTACGACCACCCGCTGCTGCCCGGGGACGTGCTCGTGCTGTGCACGGACGGGCTGGTCGAGGCGCGCGACGAGTCGGGCACCTTCTACCCGCTCCTCGACCGGCTCCGGGACCGCTTCGCGGGCCGGCCGCAGCCGGAGCCCGGTGAGGTCGTCGACTTCCTCGACACCGACCTGCCGCGCCACGCCCGGGCGCTCCAGGACGACGTGGCGGTCCTCGCTCTGGCACCGGTCGGGGCCACGGCGGTCGCGCGATCGAATCCGGACGATCACATGCCGTGAATGCCCGCTTCGGACCGGGTGGTCCAGTCACCGGCTCCGCCGGCCGTGCGTGACGCCTTCCAGGTCAAGGGCCGTGACGCCGGCTCGCCGGCCACGACCCGCGGAGTCCGCATCGGGCCGTCAGCGGCTCAGGGCGCCGCGCAGGGTCATGCCGTGATGCGTGCGCAGCCGGCGCAGCTCCCAGGCCGAGAGGGCCGTCACGGACAACGGGGGCCCGACGAGGAACAGGATCCGTATCCAGAGCGGCGCCGCGACCGGGGGGCTGTCGAAGAGCTGGATGGCGAACATCGACCACACCAGCACCGGCGATATCAGCGGCGGCAGCACCTCGTGCACGTCCGCCGTGCGGAAGACGTGGTGCACGCTCAGGAACGCCGTCGCGAGGGTGAGCGGCACCATGAACAGCGCCAGGGCCGTGGTGAGGATCAGGACGACCGGTTGGAGCAGCGCGGGCAGGCCGGGCGAGTTCGCCAGGTCGTGACCGCCGCCCTGGAGCAGCAGGAACCACAGCAGTCCCGCGGAGCCCAGCAGCGAGGCGAAGCTCAGCAGCGGGGACATCAGCCGCGCCCGGTAGAGGGCCCGGTGCGGCCCGCGGGCCGCGATCACGAACGCGACGAGGGCGGCCGGTCCCACCACCGCCAGCACGCCGGCGCTGATGAAGACCTCGACGAGCTTGTCCTCGACGAAGTTCTTGGCCGACTCGCGCATCGGGTAGACGTAGACCAGCCAGGCCGTCGCCAGCACGCCGATGGCCGTGCGGGCGATCTGGGCCGCCTCGATGCCCTCGTCGACGACCCGGTCCTCCCGCGAGGGCCGGGCCCACACGGCCGCGACCACGAAGGGCGCCGCCAGACAACCGCCGCAGCCGGACCCCGGCCCCTCGTCCCGCTCGTTCCGCCCGGCGCCGCCCACTGCCCCGCTCCCCCGTGATGAATCGATTCCGCGCTTCCGCGGCCGTGAAAAATCGTCCGGCGATCATAACGGAGCGGTGCCCTCGGCCCGCGGCTTCCGGCCGCCTCCTACAGCCGCTCGAACCCCCGCACCCGCTCCCAGTCCGTGACCGCGCTCTCGAACGCCTCCAGCTCGGTCCGCGCCGCCTGGGCGAGGTGGCCGACCACATCGTCACCGAAGACCTCGGCGGCGACGGCGCTGTTCTCCCACCGGTGGAGTGCCGCGGTGAGCGTCGCGGGCAGCCGGGGGACACCGGGGTCGGCCAGGGCGTTGGACGCGTGGGGTGCGGGCAGGGGCAGTTCGTTCTCGATGCCGTACAGACCGGCCGCGACGGCCGCGGCCATGGCCAGATAGGGGTTGGCGTCGCCGCCGGGGACGCGGTGCTCGATCCGCAGGGAGTGGCCGGCGCCGACGACGCGTACGGGGCAGGTGCGGTTGTCACGGCCCCAGCCGATGCCGGTCGGGGCGAAGGCCCCGGGGCGCAGCCGCTTGTAGGAGTTGACGTTGGGGGCCATCAGCAGCGTGAAGTCGGCCAGGCAGGCGAGCTGGCCGGCGATGAAGTGCCGCATGAGGTCGGACATGCCGTCCTCGGCGGCCGGGTCGGCGAGGACGGCGCTGCCGTCCGTGCCGCGCAGCGAGAGGTGGATGTGGCAGGAGTTGCCCTCGCCCTCGTCGAACTTGGGCATGAAGGTGACGGCCTTGCCCTCCTCGGCGGCGATCTGCTTGACGCCGTTCTTGAAGAAGACGTGGTTGTCGCAGGTCTTCATCGCCTCGTCGTAGCGGAAGACGATCTCGTACTGGCCGGGGTGGACCTCGCCGCGGGCGGTCTCCATCCGCAGTCCGGCGCGGGTCATCTCGCGGCGGACGCGGCGGAGGAGGGGCTCGACGCCGCCGAGTCCCTGGAGGGAGTAGTCGACGTTGTAGCGGGTGGCGGGTCGCATGCCGTGGTAGCGGCGGTCCCAGGCCTCGGCATAGGTGTCGTCGAAGACGAGGAACTCCAGCTCGGTGCCGGCGAAGGCGGTCAGGCCGTGGGCGGCGAGCCGGTCGAGCTGTTCGCGCAGGATGCGCCGGGGGGCGACGCGTACGGGGTCCCCGTCCGGCCAGGCGGCGTCGGCGAGGACCAGGGCCGTGCCGGGGTCCCAGCCGGGCATCCGCAGGGTGTCCGGGTCGGGGTGCAGGACGAAGTCGCCGAAGCCGGACTGCCAGGCGTCGATGGCGTAGCCGGGGCCGGTGTTCATCTCGGCGTCGGTGGCGAGCAGGTAGACACAGGCGCTGAAGCCGTTGGCGGCGGCCTCGTCGAGGAAGTAGGGCGCGGCGAGGCGGCTGCCCTGGAGCCGGCCCTGCAGGTCGGGCACCGCGACGACGACCTCGTCCAGGCGGCCGGCCTCGGCCTCGGCGCGCAGGTGGGCGTAGACGGGGTTCTCCTCGGTCACTTCTCCTCCCCGGCGGTGGCGAGGGGGTTGGCGACGCGGCCGTGGACGACGTCGAAGCCCTCGTCCTTCTCGGCGCGGTCGTGGAAGCCGCCGCCGAGGAGCTGTTCGCGGTTGAGGGCGACCCGGTCGAAGCCGGGGGCGAGGAGACCGAAGTCGGCGAAGCGGCCGGCCAGTTCCGGGAAGCGGGCGTGGTAGCGCTCGATCTCGGCGCGGACCATGGCCCAGAAGGTGTCCTCGGGCAGGTCCAGGTGCTCGGCGACCAGCGGCGCGAAGAACCGGAAGTGCCCCGCGAAGACGGCGCTGAGCAGGGAGTGGGCGAGCTCGTGGGCGGGCCAGCGCAGCAGGACGCGGTCGGCGCGCCCGGACAGGCCCGCGTACTCGGGGCGGTTCTCGGGCAGGAGGTTGACGTCCTCGGCGAAGTCCTTGACGGCGATGCCGATCGGGGTGTCCTTCGCGTCGTAGAGGACGACGGTGTTCTCGCCGTGCGGGCAGAAGGCGACGCCGTAGCGGTAGAGGTGGTGCAGCAGTCCGGGCAGCAGGGCGGCCAGGAAGGCGCCTATCCACTCCCGGGCCGGCAGGCCGGAGCGTGCGACCAGTTCCGTGACGAGCGCGCGGCCGTCGGAGCCGGTCTTCAGCAGGGCGGCCATGGTGCGGGCCCGCTCCCCCTCGCCGAGCAGGGCGCCCACGGGCTCGCGCCAGACGGCGCCGAGCAGCTCGTGGTAGCGGTAGGGGGCGTCCTCGACCGCCTCGTACAGGGGGTGGCGCACGGCGACGGCGGCGACCTCGCCGAGCGGGTGGAAGCGCAGCTCGTCGGCGAGGTAGGGGTCGTTCGCCCGGATGCCGTGGAGCCAGGCGCTGACGTCGGGTGCGGCGTGCGTGGGCTCGGTGGACAGGCCGCGCCACACCAGGGTGTTGCGGATGAGCAGGGGCACCTTGACGTTACGACGATGCGGGTGGTCGAGGTTGGCGAGGGTGCGGATCGACTGGAGGGGGCGGTAGCGGTCGGGGCTCTCGCCGAGCCGGACGATCCGGCCCTCGGCGAGGTACGACGCGAAGAGGATCTCGACGGCCTCGTCCCAGTGGAAGGGGTGCACGGGCATCCAGACGAAGTCGGACGCCGCGTACGGGCCGTCCGCGCACGCCTCCTCCAGCACGCCGGTGAACCGCTTGCGGACGTCGTCGTCCAGCTCCTCCTCCAGCAGCGCCTCGGCGTCGAGGCCGGGGACGCCGGAGTAGGCGGCGAGATCGGTGTGGACGGCGGCCCAGATCAGCCGGACGGCGTCGGCGGTCTCGGGGGCGTAGGCCGCCGAGTCGGCGGCGGAGAAGCCGAGCCGGCCCTTGTTGAGCAGCATGCAGGGGTGCCCGTCCTGGTACGCCTCCAGGTCGAGGTGGTCCAGGCCGGCCAGGGCCGCGGCGGGCAGGGCGCGGGTGAGGGACTCGGCGTCGACGCGGCGCGTGGCGGCCAGTTCGCGCAGCACCTCGGCGGTGGTGGGGCCGTCCCAGCCGAGCACCCCGCGGGCGTCGAGCAGGAACCGCTCCGGTCCCGCCTCGCCGTCGTCCGGGGCGGGGTGGCGCACGGGCGTGCCGGCGAGGCGCCAGGTGCCGAAGGTGCCGCGGGCGGCGCGGAAGGTCCAGTGGACGCCGTCCGCGAGGTCGAGGCGGTAGGCGTCCTCGCCGGCGGCCGCGTCGGGCCGTGGCGTCAGCAGCTCCTCGTAGGCGAACTCCTCGACGGCCTTGACCAGCAGCCGGCGTCCTGCCTCTGCCCAGGTGTCTCGGGTGGCGCGGTTCATGGGGTCGTTACTCCTTGGCGTGGACGGGCAGGCCGTCGGGGACGGTGACGGCGAGGGGTTCGGCGGGGGTGAGCGGGGTGGCCGCGGCGGCCGGTGTCCGCGCGGCCCGCCGGGCCGGCGCGAGGGAGGCCACGGCGACGCAGGCCAGGGCCGCGGCGGCGACCGTGAGCGGCAGCGCGAGGTCGTGCGAGACGACGGCCGCGGAGATCAGCGGGGCCGCGAGCAGCCCGGCGGAGCGGACGGTCTCCACGGCGGTGAAGGCGGGGCCGGCGGTCCCGGTGGAGTGGAACATGCGCATCTCCACGGCCACCTGGGCGAGTCCCAGCCCCAGGCCGGCCAGCAGCCGGCCGCCGACCAGCGACGGCAGTCCGCCGGCGGTGTACTGCCACAGGAAGCCGCCGGCGCACACCAGGGCCGCGACGGGCAGCATCCGGTGGCCGAACCGGTCGTGGCAGCGGCGCGCGAACGGCAGGGTGGCCAGCGCGCCGACGCTCGGCAGGAAGAACAGCACGGCGCCGCCGGCGGACCCGCTGCCGAGGCCCTCGGCGAACTCGGTGAAGAACGGCCGCGCCACGGCGAGCGCGAAGTCGAAGGCCACGCCGATCAGGGCCGCCTGGGCCAGGAGCGCCCACCGGCGCCGGACCGGGGCGGGGGCGGCGGGCCGGGCCGGCTTCCCCTGCCGGGCGGGCAGCCGGCGCAGCACCCGCAGGATGAGCACGGCGAGGACGACGTCGACCACCGCGAAGGAGGACACGCCCAGCCTCGGGTCGGGCAGCGCGAGCACGCCCGCCCCCACCAGGGTCGCCGCCACGGCCGCGACATGGAAGACGACCACGATGGACCGGACGGCGGCCAGCTCGGCGTGCTCGGCGTCGCTCTGCTCCTCGGCCGCCGTGCGGGTGTGCTCGGCGATGAAGGCCGGATAGGCCAGCAGCAGCGCGGCGTTGGCGGCCACGGAGGCGGCGGACAGCGCGGTGAAGGCGGCGTAGCCCGGCGCGAAGCCGAGGAAGACGTCCACCACGGCCGCCGCGCACAGGCCGGTGGCCACGAGCTGGTGCAGGGGGCGGCGGCGGGCCGCCAGCCCCCACAGCGGGAGCGCGATCAGCCCCACGATGCGGCAGATCC